>NZ_JASDDD010000005.1:0-145577 GCF_030407555.1 Curtobacterium sp. APC 4022 | reverse complement strand
CTGGCCGGGGGCCCGCCCGCCGTCCAGGTCGCGGAAACTGCTGCCCGCCCCCGTCGCGAGCTGCACTTCGTGCAACCCGGACGCCCGCCTGACGGCCTGTCGTGCGACCTCATGGGGAGCGGCCCGGGAGGCCCTTCCACCGCCCGTCGTCGAGGTCGCAGGACCTGCCGCCCACCCCCGTCGCGAGCAGCACTCCGTGCGACCCGGGCGCTCGCCTGGTGGCCTGTCGTGCGACCTCGCCAACTGCGCCCTGCCACCCTCGGCCGGGAGGCCCTTCCACCGCCCGCCGCCCAGGTCGCGGAAACTGCCGCCCACCCCCGTCGCGAGCAGCACTCCGTGCGACCCGGGCGTCCGCCTGACGGCCTGTCGTGCGACCTCGCCGAGCCTGACCGCCCCGCGTCGCGGTGAAGTCGACTCACGATGCTGACGCAGAGCCTCGCGCTGGACTCCGCCGCCGTACCGCGAACGCCTGGCGGAGTCGCTCGAAGACCAGTGCCGGACGGGACGCGTCGAGGGCAGTGGCATGCACGACGAGCCATCCGTTGACGACGAAACCGTTGTCGCGCCGTTGATCGTGCTGGAACACTTCGCGGTCGCGATGGTGGTCACCGTCGTACTCGAAGGCGATCCGGTACTCGGGCCACGCCATGTCCACACGACCGAGGAACGTCCCGGAAGGGTCCTCGACGTCGAGGTTGAGCACGGGCTCCGGGAATCCGGCGTCGACCAAGGCGAGCCGGAACCATGTCTCCATCGCTGATTCCGACCCGGCGCGGACGAGTTCGATGGCGGCTCGTGCCACGCGGACGTGACGGTGGCCCGGACGGATCGATGCGGCAAGCCCGTCGATGGTGGTCAGAGCGCTCCTCCCGACGAGGTGGTCACCGACCGCGACCAGATCACGGAGCCCGAGCACGGAAGCGCACTCCCACCAGGCCTGTTCCGGGGTGCTGCACCGGACTCCTCGGACCGTGGTCATCGGGGCGTCTGCTCGGGCCCGGTGGCCGGTCACGCCCGGGCGGCGCATCAGTGGACCGCGGCCAGCCGTGGAGACGTGGTTCCGATCCTGTTCCCGCCCGGGCAGCGGTGCTCCCCAGAGGCGCGCCGCCGTGGTGTGACTGAAGAACTGGTCGGTTCCCAGGACGAGTGAGAGCGCGTTCACCAGCGTCCCCTCGTACCCGCGCCCGACGCGGACCCCGTGGACGGGTCGTTGCAGATCGCGGCGACGAAGTCGTCCTGGGTCGAGGCCCGAGGACAGCGCGTCGCGAACACGGAAGGGCTGCGCGTCGAACGGGCTCGGGAGCGGTCGTGGCTGCACCATCTCGACAGTCTCGGGAACGCGGCGGCGGACCGAGCCGACGGCTCCCGCTCCCTGTGGAGAACGACGTGATGTGAGCCTCCAGTGCAGGAGCCTGCAAGTCGGGCACTCGCGAACCGCGCGATCGAGCGTTCCCGAAGTCGCGAGACGCGCCGCAGCCCGAGCACTCAGGTCGCGAGACGTGCCGCAGACCGCTCGGCCTGCAGGCAGTTCGAGCGACCTCGACGAACGGACGGTGCAGACGCCGGCCCGCCGGCCCACCGGTGGCACAGTCCTCAAGTCGCACGACACGCCACGGACTCTCCACCGAGGTCGCACGAAGTGCTGCCTCGGGACGCGGCGGGCGGCAGTTCGTGTGACCTCGGCCGCCGCCGCAGGCCGCCGCCGCAGGCCGCCGGCCCCCGCCCGCCGGGCACGCGGAAGGGCCCCCGCACGCGAAGCGTACGAGGGCCCTTGCCGAGCAGGTCCGGACTAGAAGTCCATGCCACCCGTGGGGTCGCCGGCCGGCATGGCCGGGTTCTTCTCCGGCTTGTCGGCGACGACGGCCTCGGTCGTGAGGAACAGACCGGCGATCGAAGCAGCGTTCTGCAGCGCCGAACGCGTGACCTTGGCGGGGTCGATGATGCCCGCGGCGATCAGGTCGACGTACTCGCCGGTCGCGGCGTTGAGGCCCCAACCGGACTCGAGCTCGCGGACCCGAGCAGCGACGACACCCGGCTCGAGACCGGCGTTGAGCGCGATCTGCTTGAGCGGCGCGTCGATTGCGACACGGACGATGTTCGCGCCGGTTGCCTCGTCGCCCTCGAGCGAGAGACCGTCGAGTGCGACCTTGCCGGCCTGGATGAGGGCGACGCCACCACCGGCGACGATGCCCTCTTCGACGGCTGCCTTCGCGTTGCGGACGGCGTCCTCGATGCGGTGCTTGCGCTCCTTGAGCTCGACCTCGGTCGCGGCACCCGCCTTGATGACGGCCACGCCACCGGCGAGCTTCGCGAGGCGCTCCTGGAGCTTCTCGCGGTCGTAGTCGGAGTCAGTCGCCTCGATCTCGGAGCGGATCTGACGGACACGGCCGGCGATCTGCTCGGCGTCGCCGGCACCCTCGACGATGGTCGTCTCGTCCTTGGTGATGACGACCTTGCGGGCACGACCGAGGAGGTCGAGCGTCGCGTTCTCGAGCTTGAGGCCGACCTCTTCCGAGATGACCTGGCCGCCGGTGAGGATCGCGATGTCCTGCAGCATGGCCTTGCGACGGTCGCCGAAGCCCGGGGCTTTGACGGCAACGGACTTGAAGATGCCGCGGATCTTGTTCACGACGAGCGTGGCCAGGGCCTCACCGTCGACGTCCTCGGCGATGATCAGGAGCTGCTTGCCCGCCTGGATCACCTTGTCGACGACCGGCAGGAGGTCCTTGATGTTCGAGATCTTCGAGTTGACGATCAGGACGTAGGCGTCTTCGAAGACGGCTTCCTGACGCTCGGGGTCGGTGACGAAGTACTGCGACAGGTAGCCCTTGTCGAAGCGCATGCCCTCGGTCAGCTCGAGCTCGGTGCCGAAGGTGTTCGACTCCTCGACGGTGACGACACCTTCCTTGCCGACCTTGTCGATGGCCTCGGCGATGAGCGCGCCGATGGTCGGGTCAGCGGCCGAGATCGACGCGGTGGCGGCGATCTGGTCCTTGGTCTCGATCTCCTTGGCGTCGGCGAGCAGCTGCTCGGAGACGGCCGCGACGGCCTTCTCGATGCCGCGCTTCAGGGAGATGGGGTCGGCGCCGGCCGCGACGTTGCGCAGGCCTTCACGGACGAGTGCCTGGGCGAGCACCGTTGCGGTGGTCGTACCGTCACCGGCGACGTCGTCGGTCTTCTTGGCGACCTCCTTGACGAGCTCCGCACCGATCTTCTCGTACGGGTCGTCGAGCTCGATCTCCTTGGCGATGGAGACACCGTCGTTCGTGATCGTGGGGGCGCCCCACTTCTTCTCGAGGACGACGTTGCGGCCGCGCGGGCCGAGCGTCACCTTCACGGCGTCGGCCAGCTGGTTGAGGCCGCGCTCGAGGCCGCGTCGGGCCTCTTCGTTGAAAGCAATGATCTTTGCCATGTGAGTTCTTCGTCCCTCCCGGACGTCGTCATCGGGGTCGTTCTGGCACTCAGTGTGACCGAGTGCCAAGCCCGATTCTGGCACTCGCCACCCGAGAGTGCAACACAGTCTGGAGGCTCGCCCCGCTTCCACAGGTCGGCCCGGCCCGCAGCGGCCACCGACATGACGAACGCGCCGCCCCCGACGGGGACGACGCGTTCGCAAGCGGTTCTGCGACTCAGGCGGGACGGACCGACTCGGCCTGCGGGCCCTTCGACCCGGTCCCGACGTCGAACGTCACTGCCTGGCCCTCTTCGAGGACCTTGTAGCCGCTCATGTCGATGGCCGAGTAGTGCACGAACACGTCCTGGCCCCCTCCATCCACGGTGATGAAGCCGAAGCCCTTCTCGGCGTTGAACCACTTCACGGTTCCGTTGGCCATGTTCCTTGCTCCCTGCGGTACTGCTGGTGCGAACGACGACACCATCGCAAATGGCGTCATCGGGTCAGAGCGCTGTCGCCTCGCCCACCTCCGCAGTCGGTCCTCGAAGTGAGGACCCGTCGCGAACACGGGGTGACCACTGGTGACTCTGACCGAGTGTCACGATTTCGGCAAGGGGTGTGACACGTATTTCACGCAGCGATCCACGATCCGCAACGTGCCGGAAACACAGGGCCCCGGAACAGCGGTCTCAGCCCGTGAAGTCAGCGCCGAGGACGACCGAGACGTCCGCGTTCGGGAAGGCCGACGACCGCTGCACCGCCGAGGTGCCGAGCGACTTCGCGATGCCCTCGGCCAGCGCCGCCTGGGACTCCTGCTGGTAGTAGACGATGGTCTGCGTCGAACCGGTCGTGCCGGCGTCGCCCGTGGACGTCACCTTCCAGCCCGCGCCGGTGAGCTTCGTCGACGCGTTCGCCGCGAGCCCCGTCGTCGAGGTGCCGTTCAGCACGACGAGCGTGGTCGCGCCCTGGTCGGCCGGGGAAGCGGCCGCGGCCGCCGGCGAGGACGCTCCACCGGACGGCTCCGACCCGGCCGAGGCACTGCTGGTCGGGGTCGAGGTCGCCGATGCGGACGGTGCCGACGTGGCCCCACCACTGCCCTCGGTGAACTGCACGCTGCCGTTGGCGAGGGCGAGCACGAGGACGCCGACACCGACCAGGACGCCGGTGGCGAGGGCCGCCCAGGCGAACACGACCCAGCCGCCACCCCGACGGGCGGGACCACGGTGCGCGCCGACCCGGGGGCCGTCGGTGACGTCGTCGAACCGGTCTCGCGGGAATCTCGTCATCGTTCCTCTTCACGTCCTTCGTGGTCGGCCGGGGGCGCGACGAAACTGCGGGCAGCGCGGGCGCTCGTCCGGGCCCGGCGGAGACGCTGCAGCCGGGTGACCAGCTGCGGGTCGTACGCCAGGGCCGCCGGTGAGTCGATCACCCGGTTCAACACCTGGTAGTACCGCGTCGGCGACCAGTCGAACTCGACGCGGATCTCGGCTTCCTTCGTCCGGTCGTGCCGTGCCCGCTCGTGCTCGAACGCGAGCACGTGCTTGGCGAGCTCGGTGAGCTCGTCGGTGGGGAGGGCGGTCACACTGGTTCCGATCGCGGACGGGTTGCAGGTCTCGCACATCGTAGGGGCGCTCGGCAGGTCGACCCTGGCACGGCGCTGGACTGTCGCGGAACCCGCTCAGCCGAGCGTCTGGCCGAACCACCGGACCCGGGTGCCGAACGCGTCGGACACGGCGAGCGCCCGGCCGTCGAGGGAGAGCGTCGCGAACGCGTCCGGATCGGCGGGGTCGACGTCGGGTGGCAGCGTCGCCGCGACCCCGGTGAGGATCCCGGTCCGCTCGAGCGCCACCCAGCGCACGCCCCGCGCACGCAGGCGGTCGACGAGCTGCTGCCGCGCGGCACCCGGCACGTACACGAGGGTCCCGGTGGTCATGACGACCGGCTCGCAGCCGTCCGGCAGGGCGTCGAGGGCGTGGTCCAGGTCCTCCGGCACGCGGCCGCGGATCCGGACGGGAGGCTCCACCAGCGTCGCCCGCAACGCCTCCGCCATCAGGGCGGTCCGGTCCGTCGCCTCGGGCGGGACGGCCTCGACGAGTCGCTCGAGTGCGCCCGGCGCCGCGGGGTCGATCGGGTTCGGGTCGAGGGCCACCCGCGCCCCGATCCGGATCGGCCGCGCTGCCGGCCCTGGAGGCGTCCCGGTGACGTCGGCGACCAGGTGCACGGCGGGCCCCGGCACCGCGGTGTGCACCCGGACGAGCGGCCCCCGTGCTCCGTCCGGGCGGTCGCACTGCCGGTGGTCGAGCGTCACCCGGTCCGGGATCGAGCAGAGCCCGGCTGCCGCGCCGACGTCGAGCAGGCCGAGCGGTCGGTCGGTCGCTGCGGCGAGCGCGGCGAGCACCGGCACCACGGGGGCGAGCCGGCGCGGGTCGTTGGCCTGCACCGTGGCGGTGGTGAGGGCTGCGACCAGGGCGGGGCGGGCCTCCCGTCCGAGGGCGCGAAGCGACCCGGCGTCCGTCGGGTCGGCGCCGAGACGTCGGGCCACCGCGAAGAGGAGCTCCGGCTGTCGCTGGGTGGCGGGGACCTCGTCGAGGAGCGCGACCAGGTCGTCGTCGAGGGAGCGAGCCCAGGCCGCGTACGCGGGCGAGACGGGCGCGATCCGGTCGGCGTAGGTGCGGTAGCGCTGCCGGGTGTCCATCAGGACGCCGGGCGGTACATGCCGACGTGGGTGATGCCGGCCTCGTCGTAGGGCGCGCCGAAGCGGACGAAGCCGTGGCGTTCGTAGAGCGCGGCGACGTACTGCTGGGCGTGCAGGACGAACGCCTCGTGTCCGTGTTCGGCGAGGACGGCGGCGACGAGCCGGCCGGCGACGCCCTGTCCACGGTGGTCCGGGTGGGTGGCGACCCGGCCGATCACCCGGGTCGGCGCGGCGCTGTCGGCGGGGTGCGGTTCGGCGGCGGCTGGTCGGACCAGGCGGAGGTACCCGGTGACCGCGGTCTCGGTGTCACCGGTCAGCCGCTGCTCGGTCCACCAGTGCTCGGTGTCCGGGTCGCGGTCGCGGCCGTCGAAGTCCTCGGCCGTGACGCGCTGTTCGAGGGCGAACACCCGGTTCCGCAGCCGGACGATGTCGTACAGTTCGTCGGTCGTCAGGTGTTCCCAGCGGGCACGGTGGACGGAATGACCGGACATCCCGCGGAGTTTAGTCCAGCGACGCACGATGACCGGTCGACACCCGTCCCGGTCGGAACCAGGAGGTACGCACATGGCATACAACGTCGACAAGTCCGACGCCCAGTGGCGCGAGGAACTCTCGCCGGACCAGTACGCCGTGCTCCGCCAGGCCGGCACCGAGCGCCCGTGGACCGGTGAGCTCCTCGACGAGGAGCGCGCCGGCGTCTACACGTGTGCGGCGTGTGGTGCGGAGCTGTTCAAGAGCGGCACGAAGTTCGACTCCGGCTGCGGTTGGCCGTCGTTCTACGAGTCGGTCGACCCGGCGGCGGTGCAGCTCATCGAGGACAAGTCCCTCGGCATGGCCCGCACCGAGGTCCGGTGCGCGAACTGCGGCGGCCACCTCGGTCACGTGTTCCCGGACGGCTTCGGGACCCCCACGGGCGACCGCTACTGCATGAACTCGGTCTCACTCAACTTCTCGGCCGAGAAGTAGGCGCGGAGCAGGACCGCTGACGGCGCTCGGACTCCGGTCCGGGCGCCGTCGTCGTGTGCCACACCCCGGCCTGCCGGTACGATGGGCGGGTCAGCCGGCATGGCGCAATTGGTAGCGCACCGTACTTGTAATACGGGGGTTGCGGGTTCAAGTCCCGCTGCCGGCCCTCAGCTCACGACCGATCCTGCGGGTGGCCCCGGGCCCCGCTGCGGTCAGCGCCGCTCGACGTAGGCGCACGGCAGCGTCACCACCCACGGTGACCGGTCCGGCGCCTGCCGCAGTCCCACAGTCCTGCGGTTCCCGCTCGCGCACGCCTCGCGGGCAGCGGGGACCTGCGAGGTGATGGTCGGCCCGTCGGACCGCCCCGCGTGGCCGGTGTCGTGGTGGTGCACCACGAGCGTCAGTGCCACGGCGACGGCGAGAGCGATCGCGACGGCGCGACGGAGCCGGTGCCCCCAGATCGCGTCCGCGGTGACCACGAGTGCGAGGAGCAGGAAGCCCGAGCTGACGGTGGCGTACCGGATCGGGCCGAAGTGCGCGACGTGGTCCGCGAGGCCCTGCGTGAAGAGGAACCCGTCGGCAGGGGTGACGAGCAGTGCGGCTGCCCAGAGCGCGGCGGCACCGAGGACGGTCGCGGACACGAGCCAGCGGTGCGCTGCCTGCCCGGACACGATCGCGGCGACCGCCACGGCGACGGAGACCACGGTCAGGGCGACGATCGGTGCCGTCCCGGCGTCGGCGATCATCGTGGACACCGCATCGAGCCGGGTCGTCCACACCGTGGTGAGCGGGACCGACACGAAGCCGACGACGACGTCCGCGATCGTCACCGGACCCGAGGCGCCGTAGCTGATGGCCGGTCGGGGGAACGCGACGACGGTGGCGACCTGCGCGGCTCCGGCGGCCAGGAACGCGGCGACCACGGGCCACTTCCGCCGGTCCCGGATCCCGGCCAGGAGCAGCGGGGCGAACAGCAGGGCCTGGGTGTCGCTGAGCACGACAGCGACGACGAGCACGGCGGTGCCGGCCGACGTCCACCACGACCTGGGGACGGCGAGCAGGACGACGGGGACCAGGAGCAGCAGGAACGAGTGCAGGTTGTTCATCGTCCCGAGTGCCTCACGTGGCGCGGTCGGGATCAGCGGGGGCACGGCGGCGAGCAGGAACGGTGCCACCGGGGTGCGCAGCACGGTCCGGCTGTACAGGTAGAGCAGTGCGCTCACCGCGCCGACGCCGGCGCAGGCGAGGAGGGTGACGGTCTGCGCGAGGTGCTCCGGCCCGGCGATGGTGCCGCTCACCGCTGCGATGAGTCGGGGGACGAGCTGCAGGTACCCGCCGAAGGGCCGGAAGAGCGTGGCCCCGAGTCCGTCGACGAAGTACGCGGAGACGAAGTCCCGGCCGTCCTCGGCCCACAGCGTCGCGCGTTGCTCGGGGTCCAGGCGGGACCAGGCGACCGCGGTGGCGAGCACCAGCACGAGCGCGGCGAGGAGTGCGGTCCGGAGGCGACCCGCCGACGTGACGGGAGCGCCCGACGTCGCAGCGGGCCCCGACGTCGACAGCGTCGAGCGCCTCATCGGTTGCATGCTCGTCGGACCACTGGTCGAGGGTACGACCTGCGGCCCAGGACCGGACTCCCGACGACGGTCCGACGCGCCGGTGTTCCGACACGGGAAGAGCGCCGACATCGGAGGGGCGCCGACATGAGCAGAGCCCCGAGCGACCAGGTCGCTCGGGGCTCTGGCGCGGGTGGAACACGGATCAGGGGTGTTCCGGACGCTCGGCGCGGTAACCAGCCGGCCGTGTGTCGATCCTGACACCCGCACGACCGCCGGGTCCACGCCGCCGGACGACATCAGCGGTTTCCCGCATCATCCAGCGGGCCGCACCGGACCCGTGTCCAGCCCGGCCTCGCACCGGCGCGGGATCAGCGTCCGCCGCTGATCTTCCGCACGCGCTGCGCAACCCCGGCCGTGCCGTACGGGTAGTCGTCCACCCGGGGCGCACTGGCGTCCGTGAGCGCGGTGAGTTCGGCGTCCTCGAGCACCAGGTCGGCGGCGCCGAGGTTGTCCTGCAGCTGCTCGACGGTCCGGGCACCGAGGATGACGCTCGTCACGGCCGGACGGGCGAGCAGCCAGGCGAGGGACACCTGGGAGCGCGAGGCCCCGTGCGCCTCGGCGACGGTCGAGACCGCGTCGAGCACCTGCCAGGTGCGCTCGTCGGCGTTGCGGGCCTCCCACGCCTCCATGCCGCGCTTCGGGTCCTCGCCCAGACGGGTCGAGCCGGTCGGGGCCTCGTCGCGCTGGTACTTGCCGGACAGCCAGCCACCGGCGAGCGGCGACCACGGCAGCAGGCCGATGCCGGCGTCCAGGCAGGCGGGCACGACCTCGTGCTCGATGTCGCGGACCAGCAGGTTGTACTGCGGCTGCAGGGTGACGGGCGGTGCCCAGCCGTGCGCCTTCGCCTCGTAGACGGCCTTCGTGACCTGGTAGCCGAGGTAGTTCGAGAAGCCGTACGAGCCGATCTTGCCGGCCGAGACGGCGTCGTCGAGGAAGCGCAGGGTCTCCTCGATCGGGGTCAGGGCGTCCCACGCGTGCATCTGGTAGAGGTCGATGTGCTCGACGCCGAGCCGCTCGAGCGAGGCGTCGAGGGCGACACGGAGGTGCCGGCGCGACAGTCCGAGGTCGTTGGGGCCGTCGCCCTGCGGGAAGCGGCCCTTCGTGGCGAGGACGACCTGCTCGGCCTCGGTCGGGTGGGCCTGCAGCCAACGGCCGATGATCCGCTCGGACTCGTTGCCCGAGTACACGTCGGCCGTGTCGATGAAGGTGCCGCCGCCGGCCACGAAGGCGTCGATGATGGCGTGGGAGGTGGGTTCGTCGGCTTCGCTGCCGAACGTCATGGTGCCGAGGGTCAGCGACGACACCACTGTCCCGCTGTTGCCGAGGAGTCTGTGTTCCATGGCGCGGACGCTACGCCGCGCGGCCTCCGCAGCGGGAGGGCCCACGAGTACCCGTCAGCGGTCGCCGGACAGGCCCTCCCCCAGGAACGCGATCGCCGCCTCCCGGAAGTGCCGCGACGTCGGGGCATTGAAGTGGTTCCGCCCCGGGATCTCGACGAACGTCGCGTGCGGCGCCGTCTCGGCGAGGCGCAGCGCGCTGTCCTTGATGCCGTCCTCGCTGCCCGCGGCGAGCAGCAGCGGCTGCGTCGGCGCGTTCTCGGGTGTGGGCTCGATGCTGTCCCGCATCCCCTCGACCATGGCGACGAGCGCGCGGAGGTCGTTGCCCTCCACCCCAGCGGCCATCGTCAGGTACCCGTTGGTGACGCGGTCCTCGACCGGGGTGCCGTCGGTGATGAACGCCCGCGCCTGGTCGACGCGGACGCGCCGCATCGGGTCGGCGTCGGGGATGCCGCCCAGGACCGCACGTGAGATCCGGTCGCTCATCCGTTCGGCTGCGTGCCAGCCGACGCGGGCACCGAGCGAGTACCCGAGGAACGCGACGTCGTCGAGCAGGTAGGTGTCGATGACCGCGGTGACGTCGTCGACGAGCAGGTCCATCGAGTAGCTGTGCGGCTCGTGCGGTTTGCCGCTGGCCCCGTGGCCGCGCTGGTCGAACGCGATGACCCGGCGTCCGGAACGGACGAGGTCGCGGGTCCACCCGGCGGCGTGCCAGTTGAGGAGCGCTCCGGAGGCGAACCCGTGCACGGCGACGACCGCGGGGGCGTCCGGGTCTCCGAAGTCGTAGGTGGCGAGCGGCAGGCCGTCCGGGGACATGACCACCCGGGGGCGGGGCGCTTCGGGGACGAGAGACATGGCCTGCCCAGGGTAGCGGGGGCACAGTGGCTCGCATGGACGGGTACGGCAGCGATCAGATCCGAGCGGCAGAACGAGGGCACCTGGCGGCGGGCGAGCCCCTCATGCAGCGGGCCGCCGACGGGTTGGCCGCGATCGTCGGCGACCTGTTGGACGACCCGGCGGTCCGACCCGGGGACGGCCCGGGTTCGGTGTTGGTCCTCGCGGGCAGCGGCGACAACGGCGGGGATGCCCTGTTCGCGGGGGCGCGGCTGGCGTCGGCCGGGAGGCACGTCACGGTCCTGCGCGTCGGCTCACGTGTCCACGAGGCGGGCCTGGCAGCGGCCCGGGATGCCGGCGCGCGCCTCCTGGACGACCCGGTGGCGGACGGTGCGAGCGGTTCCGCGTCGGGTGCGGCGGACATCCTGCACGCGGCGACCCCGCCGGTCGGCGAGCGGCTGGCGCAGGTCGGCCGGGAGGCCGCCCTCGAGGCGGACCTGGTGCTCGACGGGATCCTCGGCATCGGTGGCGGCGGACCGCTGCGGTCACCGGCGCGGGAGGTCGTGGCCGGCCTCCGCGAGCTGGCCCGGGAACAGCGTGCGCCGTTCGTCGTCGCGGTGGACGTGCCGAGCGGCATCGACGTGGACACCGGCGGCATCGCGGACGACCACGTGCTGCACGCCGACGTCACGGTGACGTTCGGCGGGGTGAAGGCCGGGCTGCTCCGGGGACCCGCGGCGACGCTCGCCGGACGGATCGAACTCGTCGACGTCGGGATCGGTGCGGACCTGGCGGCGGTGGAGCCGCTGGTCCGCACCTGACCCGCGCGGGATCGCTCGCGCCGGACCGTCAGCCGGGCGACCGGGCGACCGGCGACCGGGCCGCCGGACGGTCGGTCGGGGTCAGACCGAGCCGGCGTCGACCCCGTGCTCGACGTCGCCACGGGCCTCCAGCCAGGTGTCGACGAAGTGCCGGTAGTTCGCGGCGATGAGCTGCTCGGCCGCCTCGGTGTCCAGGTGCTCGCGGACGACGTCCTCGAGCGGTTCCTCCCAGTTGCTGCGGCCGATCGCGAAGCCGACGAAGCCGTCGACCGGTGCCGCGGTGCGCAGCCAGGCGTCGAGCTGCTCCTCGGGCGCGTCCCGTCCCAGGACGATGCACTGCACGGTGTCGCGTCCGCCGCGGCGGGCGGTGGCGACGACGCGTTCGGCGTCCTCGCGACGGTCCAGGCCCTCGAGCTTCCAGACGTCCGCCTCGACGCCGTGGTCCTGCAGGAACTCCAGCACCTGGACGACCAGGTCGGGCCGGAGGTCACGGTCGTAGTCGTCGACGGCCGACTGCTGCTTGTCGGTGCCCGGCACGAGCAGCTCGACGAGGAACGGGCGTCCGGCGTCGTGCAGGGTCGCCGAGACGCCGGCGAGGGCCGCTGCCTGCTGCTCGCGGTGGTCGGCGTCGAAGGCGGGGTTGTCCCGCACCAGGACCTTCACCCAGTCCGGGTCGAACGCGTCGACGTGGGCGACCCAGTCGTCGCCGTACTCGAGCTCGAACCACTCGCGGCCGGAGCGCTCGACCGGCATGGCGAGCTGGAGTCCGGCCTGCTTGGCGAGCCGGGCGACGTCGGCGCCGTAGCGCTCGTCGACCAGGACGCCGGTGTGCTCGCGGGCGGCGCCGGCGGCGAGG
Source organism: Curtobacterium sp. APC 4022 (assembly GCF_030407555.1). Classification (NCBI taxonomy): domain Bacteria; kingdom Bacillati; phylum Actinomycetota; class Actinomycetes; order Micrococcales; family Microbacteriaceae; genus Curtobacterium; species Curtobacterium sp. APC 4022. The sequence continues at coordinate 133,058 of NZ_JASDDD010000005.1, read as the reverse complement.
GCGGTGAGGACCCCGCGGTAGACGAGCTGCTTGCCGGCGCGGACGCGTTCGGCCTCGGCCTCGTCGGCGGGCTCACCGGAGTCCTCGTCGTAGGTGTGCTCGAGGAGCGAGGACCGCTGGTCCATCGCGAACAGGAACAGGGGGTGGGTCTCGTCGAGGATCGGCATCGCCCCGGTCTACTCCGTCGGGGCTCCCCGGCGGTCCGGGTCCGGGTCCGGGTCCGGGCGTGGTCCGGGTCCGGGCACGGACCGGTTGCGGGCGCGGGCCGGTTGCGGGCGTGGTCGGTCGATCGTCCGTAGGTTCGGTCCATGACGTTCAACGACGACACCCGGCTGCAGGGCGGCAAGGTCAAGCGCCGCGGGCGCACCACGGCCATCGGCGGCGGCGCGGTCGGTGTCACCGCGATCGTGGTCTTCCTCATCGCCCAGTTCACGGGGGTCGACCTCGGCGGGCTCGTCGGCGGGGGCGGCGGCCTCACCCCGATCCAGCAGGGCGGCGCCGAAGCCACACCGATCGCAGAGTGCCAGACCGGCCGGGACGCCAACGCCGACGTCGAGTGCCGGATGGAGGGCGCCGCCGAGTCGCTCGACGCGTACTGGAGCGCCGAGTCGCAGGAGCTCGGCACGTCGTACTCGACGCCCGACTTCTTCCTGTTCGACGGCTCGACCGACACCGGGTGCGGCACCGCGTCGGCGGCGACCGGGCCGTTCTACTGCCCGCCGGACCGTGCGATCTTCCTCGACACCGCGTTCTACGACGACCTGAAGTCGACCTACGGGTCCTCGGGTGGGCCGCTCGCGCAGATGTACGTCGTCGCGCACGAGTGGGGCCACCACGTGCAGCAGCTGCAGGGCACCTTCGCGGACACCGACCGCAGCGGCACCGGCGCCTCGTCCGGCAGCGTCCGCGTCGAGCTGCAGGCGGACTGCTACGCCGGTGCCTGGGTCGGGGACGCGGCGACGACGAAGGCCGCCGACGGCTCGACCTTCTTCGAGCCGGTCACCCGCGCCCAGATCGCCGACGCCCTGTCCGCGGCGAGCGCCGTGGGTGACGACAGCATCCAGGAGAAGGCGACCGGTCAGGTCGACCCGGACTCGTTCACGCACGGGTCCAGCGAGCAGCGGCAGCGGTGGTTCGAGCGCGGCTACGAACGCGGGGCGACGAGCTGCGACACCCTCAGCGTCCCCGGCTCGTCGCTCTAGGGGCGACGGCCGTTCAGTTGCCGGTGGCCGACGGCGACGGGGTCCCCGACGACGAGCTGCTCGGCGTCGGCGTGGGCGTGGGCGTGGAGTCGGTGCTGTCGGCGGCCGAGACGACGAACGTGCGGAACTCGTCGTTCGTCGACGCGGTCGTGTACTGGTACTGCTGGCCGTTGACGAGCACCAGCGGGGTGCCCGGGAACGTCGTCAGGTCGGACCCGGGGATGTCCCCGCCGCTCACCGCGGTGGTGCGCTCGTCGACCCACTTGCCGTAGCGCTGGTCGTCGATGCAGGACTCGATGGTCGAGCCGTGCCGCACGCCCGGGATGCTCGTGATCAGCGAGCCGAGCTGCTCGTCCGTCAGGCCCGGCGTGCCCTCTTCCGGCTGCTTGGCGAACAGGGCCTTGTTCACGGCGAAGAACGAGTCCGGCGACTCCTGCGCCACGCAGGCTGCTGCGTTCGCCGCACGGAGGGAGTACTTCGTGCCCTGCGAGCGGTTCGACAGGATCGCGACGGGGTGGATGTCGATCGTGGCGGCACCGGAGTCGACCAGGCCCTCGATGTAATCGCTGTTCGTGGACTCGAACGCGCCGCAGATCGGGCAGAGGTAGTCGACGTACAGGGTGATCCGCACCGGGTCGGCCGAGTCGGTCGCACTCGGGGACGGAGCAGTCGAGGCGGCTGCCGGGTCCACGGCCTTCAGACCGGTGCTGATCGTGATGCCACCGTCGGCCATGGTGTCGGGGCCGGGTCCGGCGGGACGCGAGGAGTTCACGAGCACGAGCGTCACGATCGTGGCGGCGGCGACGAGCACCACGCCGAGTCCGATCTGCAGTCCGAGCCGGGCACCACGCTGGCGACGCTTCTGCTGGGCACGGGTGCGCTGGGCTCGCTCGCGGGCGGCGGCGCGACGCGCGTTCCGCTGGGCGCGGGCGTCTCCTTCAGGGCGGTTGGTCATCGTGCGGCTGTCCTCCTGGTCGGTGTCCGCTCGGCCTCCCCCCGGTCGGCGGACGGACCCGCCGATTGTAGTGGCGGCCGATGGGAACCAGCCAACCAGCAGGGAACGCCCCGTGGACCGGCAGCTGCGCACTGGCGCCGCTGGGAGAACTCGTGTTGTATGACCAGTGATGGTCGACGACGACCATCCGCCGGCCCTCGCGGGTCGTCGCTTCACTACGGATCGTCCGGCACGTACCTGCCGGTGGAGAGGACCGAACGCTCATGGCGTCCGTCACCTATGACAAGGCAACCCGTCTGTACCCCGGAGGCAACCGCCCCGCGGTGGACTCCCTCGACCTGGACGTCGCCGACGGCGAGTTCCTCGTCCTCGTCGGCCCGTCGGGCTGTGGCAAGTCCACGTCCCTGCGCATGCTGGCCGGCCTCGAAGAGGTCAACTCCGGCGCGATCCGCATCGGTGACCGTGACGTCACGGACGTCCCGCCGAAGGACCGCGACATCGCGATGGTGTTCCAGAACTACGCGCTGTACCCGCACATGACCGTCGCCGAGAACATGGGCTTCGCGCTCAAGATCGCCGGCGTCGGCAAGGAAGAGCGCGCCACCCGCGTGCAGGAAGCCGCGAAGCTCCTCGACCTCGAGCAGTACCTCGGCCGCAAGCCGAAGGCGCTCTCCGGTGGTCAGCGTCAGCGCGTCGCGATGGGCCGTGCGATCGTCCGTCAGCCGCAGGTGTTCCTCATGGACGAGCCGCTGTCGAACCTCGACGCCAAGCTCCGCGTCCAGACCCGTACCCAGATCGCGTCGCTGCAGCGTCGTCTCGGCGTCACGACCGTCTACGTCACGCACGACCAGACCGAGGCCCTGACCATGGGTGACCGCATCGCGGTCCTCAAGGACGGCATCCTGCAGCAGGTCGGCAGCCCCCGCGACCTGTACGAGAAGCCGAACAACGTGTTCGTCGCCGGCTTCATCGGCTCGCCCGCGATGAACCTGCTCCCAGCCTCCGTGGTCGAGGGCGGCATCACCTTCGGCACGCTGAACCACCCGGTCGACCGCGACACGCTGTCGAACGCCCGCTCGGCCCAGGTCACGGTCGGCGTCCGCCCCGAGGACATCATCGTGTCCAACTCGGGCGAGGGCCTGCCGGTCACGGTCGACGTCGTCGAAGAGCTCGGCGCCGACGGCTACCTCTACGGCCACGCCGACGTGAACGGTACCCGTACCGACATCGTCACCCGCGTGGACGGCCGCAACCACCCGTCGATCGGCGACACCGTCGTCGTGAGCCCGAAGCAGGGCCACGTGCACATGTTCGACTCGGAGTCGGGCGAGCGCCTCGACGACAAGGCCGTCATCAGCGCGTAACGCTGGAAGTCACTCACAGGAGGCGCGGTGCCAGCTGGCACCGCGCCTCCCGTCCGTTCTCGTCCCAGTACCCAGAGGAACCCGCCGTGCCCGACTCCATGACCATCACCGCAGCCACCGTCGACCCCGGCCTGCTCGACCTGCCGTGGGACCTGCCCCTCGACGCCTGGCCGGAGGAGACGATCGTCGCGCTGCCGAAGGGCATCTCCCGCCACCTGGTGCGGTTCGTGCACCTCAGCGGGTACGTCGTCGCGGTGAAGGAGACCAGCGCCGAGCTGGCCCGGTCCGAGTACGACATGCTCCGCACCCTGCAGCGGATGGACGTGCCGTGCGTCGACCCCGTCGCGGTGATCACCAACCGGGTCGGCCGCGAGGGCGAGGAACTCCAGCCCGTCCTGGTCACCCGGCACCTGCGCTTCTCGCTCCCGTACCGCGCGCTGTACTCGCAGACGTTGCGCCCGGACACGGCGACCCGGCTCGTGGACGCCCTCGCACTCCTGCTCGTCCGGCTGCACGTCATCGGTTTCTACTGGGGTGACGTCTCGCTGTCGAACACGCTGTTCCGGCGTGACGCGGGCTCGTTCGCGGCCTACCTGGTCGACGCCGAGACCGGCAAGCTCTACCCCGGCGGACTGTCGAACGGGCAGCGCGAGAACGACCTCGAGGTGGCCCGCGTGAACATCGCCGGGGAGCTCCTGGACCTCGAGGCCGGCGGACGCCTGGACGAGAACGCCGACCCCGTCGACGTGTCGAACCGGATCGTGGCGCAGTACCGCACGCTGTGGACCGAGCTGACCGGCACCGAGCAGTTCGACGCGGCCGAGCGGTGGCGCATCAACGACCGCGTCGAGCGGCTGAACGCCCTCGGCTTCGACATCGAGGAACTGTCGATCCGCACGGCCGACGCCGGTTCCCAGGTCCGGATCCAGCCGAAGGTCGTCGACGCCGGACACCACCAACGTCGACTGCTGCGCCTGACCGGTCTCGACGCCGAGGAGAACCAAGCCCGACGACTGCTCAACGACCTCGACGCGTACCGGGCACGCAACGGCCGCGAGGAGCTCGACGAGGAGATGGTCGCGCACGAGTGGGTCTCGCGGGTGTTCGAGCCCGTCGTCCGGGCCATCCCCCGCGACCTGCGTGGGCGACTCGAGCCGGCCGAGGTGTTCCACGAGCTGCTCGAGCACCGCTGGTTCATGTCCCAGCAAGAGGAGCGGTCGGTCTCGCTGCCCGAGGCGACGACCGCGTACATCAACGACGTGCTGCGGCACCGCCGGGACGAGCGGACGCTGATCAACCCGCCGACGTCGTCGATCGCGCTGCCCCTCGACGACGACGAGGACGACGACGTCGACGACTGGCGCGCGTCCGTCTGAGGCGCTGCGGGCGGTGCGGTGCAGTCGCTGCCGCGTGCCGGCGAGCGGTGCCGCGGGCGGTCACGACACCCCGCTCTCCCTCCGCCGAGCGGTCGAAGACCGTCGGTCCGGACGCATCAGAGCGACGGTCCGTGACCGGTCGGCGGGGGGCGACGGCGAGTCCCGGCGGCGTGACGCGCGGGGCGGCCGCGACCCGGGCCTCCCGGCTGTGCCCGGCCGTGGGCGCGAGCGGTCACGACACCCCGCTCCCCCTCCGCCGAGCGGTCGAAGACCGTCGGTCCGGGCGCGTCAGAACGACGATCCGTGACCGGTCGGCGGGGGAGGCGACGGGGGGCGACGGGCGTGGCGCAGACGGGCCGGCAGGCAGGTACCAGACACCCGGGAGGCCCGGCGCCGGTCTCGTGGACCGGCACCGGGCCTCCCGGGTGTCGTCTGGTGCCCGCTACGCGGAACGTCGGCGGCGCGCGACCTCCCACAGGGTGACGCTCGCTGCGATGCCGGCGTTGAGGGACTCCGTCGCGCTCGAGATCGGGATCGACACGATCGCGTCGCACGTCTCGGTGACCAGGCGGGACAGGCCCTTGCCCTCAGAACCGACGACGATGACGATCGGCCGGTCGGCGAGTGCCAGGGCGTCCAGCTCGACGTCCCCGTCCCCGTCGAGTCCGAGCACGAACAGGCCCATCGACTTCAGCGACTTGAGGGTCTGCGTCAGGTTCGGGGCCATCGCGACGGGCGTGCGTGCGGCGGCACCGGCGGAGGTCTTCCACGCCGACGCGGTCACGCCGACCGAACGACGCTGCGGCACGATGACGCCGTGTCCGCCGAACGCCGCCGTGGAGCGGATGATCGCACCGAGGTTGCGCGGGTCGGTGATGCCGTCGAGGGCCACGAGCAACGGCACCTGGTCGCGCGAGAACGCCCGCTCCACCAGGTCCTCGGACACGGCGTACTCGTACGCCGGGACCTTGAGCGCGACGCCCTGGTGCACGCTGTCGTGCCCCGTGATGCGGTCGAGCTCCGGGCGCATGATCTCCATGATCGGCACACCGCGGTGGTTCGCGAGCGTCAGGATCTCCTTGACGCGGTCGTCGACCTCGATGCGGGCGGCGACGTAGAGCGTCGTCGACGGCGTCTTCGTGCGGAGCGCCTCGAGCACGGAGTTGCGCCCGGTCACCAGCTCGCTGTCGTCGGTCTTCCGAGCGGGCGGGCGACCACCGGTGCGGGTCTGCGGCGCCGAGGCCCCGCTGCCACCACGACGGGTGCGGGCCGCTTCGAAGCGCTCCTTGGCGGCCTTGCGCTTGCCGGCCGGGTGGTACGGGCGGTCCTCGGCCTTCGGGGTCGGCTTGCGACCCTCGAGTGCCTGGGCACCCTGGCCGCCGGAGCCGACCTGCTTGTTGCCCTTGCGGCCGGTACGGACAGCGCCCGGACGACCCTTCTTGCTCCCCGAGACGTTCTTCATGCAGTTCTCCTGTTCGGCACTGCCGTGTTCAGGCGATGCTCCAGCGTGTTCCGGACGGTGTGTCCTCGATCGTGATGCCCGCGCCTGCGAGATCGTCCCGGACGCGGTCGGCCGTGGCGAAGTCCCGAGCGGCCCTGGCGTCGGCGCGCTCCTGTACGAGGCGTTCGACGAGGGCGGCGAGCGGTGCTGCGGAGGTGTCGTGCGCCCCACCCGACCAGTGCGGTGCACGCGGGTCGATGCCGAGCACCTCGACCATGGCAGCCACCTGATGGTACGCGACACCGAGCGCTTCCGCATCGTCGACGTCGAGCGCGGCGTTGCCGGAGCGGACGGTCTCGTGCAGCACCGCCAGCGCCTGGGGTACCGCCAGGTCGTCGTCCATCGCGTCGGCGAAGCCCTGCGGCACCGCCGGAGCGTCGGGCGGACGGACCCGGTCGAGGCGTTCGGCAGCCCGGGCGAGGAACCCCTCGATGCGGTCCAGTGCGGCTTCGGCCTCGGCTAGGGACCCGTCGTGGTGGTCGATCGTCGACCGGTAATGGGCGGCGCCGAGGAAGTAGCGGACGACGACCGGACGCGCAGCGGCGAGGAAGTCCGCGGCGAAGATCGAGTTGCCGAGCGACTTCGACATCTTCTGGCCGCCGACGGAGACGAGTCCGTTGTGCAGCCAGTACGAGGCGAAGGCGTCACCGGCAGCGGTCGACTGCGCGAGTTCGTTCTCGTGGTGCGGGAAGCGCAGGTCCAGCCCGCCGCCGTGGATGTCGAACGCCGGGCCGAGGTAGCGCCGGGACATAGCGGAGCACTCGATGTGCCACCCGGGGCGTCCCGCACCCCACGGTGAGTCCCAGCTGGCGGTCGAGGGCTCCCCCGGCTTGCTGCCCTTCCAGAGCGCGAAGTCACGGGCGTCCCGCTTGCCGCGGGGATCGGCGTCGGTGGCGTCGACCATGTCGTCACGTCGCTGCCGGGTGAGGGCGCCGTACTCGGGCCAGCTCGCGGTGTCGAAGTAGACGTCCCCACTGCCGTCCGCTGCCGGGTAGGCGTGACCGCGCTCGACCAGCCGCGTGATGATGTCCTGCATCTGCGGGATGCTCGCCGTCGCCCGGGGCTCGTAGGTCGGGGGCAGGATGCCGAGCGCCGTGTACGCGGCCGTGAACTCGAGCTCGACGCGGTACGCGCGTGCCCACCAGGGCTCGTCGGTGCCGGCGGCCAGGTCGAGGACCTTGTCGTCGATGTCGGTGACGTTGCGGACGAGCGTGACGCGGTACCCGCGGTGGCTGAGCCAGCGACGCCAGATGTCGTAGACCAGGGCGGACCGGAGGTGCCCGATGTGCGGCGAGGACTGCACCGTCGGACCGCAGACGTAGATGCTGACCTGTCCGTCGACCAGGGGCACGAGGTCGACGACGTCGGCGGCGCGGGAGTCGTACAGGCGAACGGTCACACGACAAGCCTAGAGGGCGTCCCCACCGGTGACACGGGACGGCCCGCAGCCTGTGGAGAACGGGCCGACGGCGTCAGCGGGAGCGGACGAGTGCCGTCGCGATCGCGGTGAGTCCCTCGCCCCGACCGGTGAAGCCGAGACCGTCGGTCGTCGTGCCGGACACCGCTACGGGAGCGCCCACCGCCGCGGCCAGGGCGTCCTGCATCTCGTCCCGACGGGCACCGATGCGCGGGCGGTTGCCGATCACCTGGACCGTGACCCGCACGGGCTCGAGTCCGGCGTCCCGCAGCAGTTCGACGGCACCACGGACGAAGACGTCCCCGGAAGCGCCGGCGAACCGCGGGTCCGAGGTGCCGAACCGGCCGCCGATGTCGCCGAGGCCACCGGCGGAGAGCAGGGCGTCGCAGACCGCGTGGGCGACCGCGTCCCCGTCGCTGTGGCCGGAGAGGCCGGGCTCGCCGGGGAAGTCGAGCATGCCGACGCGGCACGGCACGTCGGGGTCGAACGCGTGCACGTCGACGCCGAGCCCGACGCGGACGTCGACCCGCAGGTCGACGGAGCGGGCTCCGGCTCGTTCGGCGACGACGGCCTCGGCACGACCGAGGTCCCACCGCGTGGTGACCTTGAACGCGTCGGCGTCACCCGGCACGGTGCGGACGACACCGCCGGCTGCCTGGAACACCCCGGCGTCGTCGGTCTCGGCCCGCTCCGCCACGGCGTACGCCCGACGGAGCCCGGCGAGCGGGAACCCCTGCGGGGTCTGGACCCCGACGAGTGCGGACCGGTCGACGGTCTCGACGACGACGTCACCGGCGACCCGCTTGACGGTGTCGGTGACCGGCAGCGCGGGCACCACCCCGACACCTCCCGCGACCGCATCGCCCGACTCGACCGCGTCGCCCGACTCGACCGCGTCGCCCGACCCGACCGCGGCGAACACCCGCTCGAACTGCGACGCCGGCGTCAGACAGCGCGCGGCATCGTGCACGAGCACGGTTTCGACGGAGTCCGGCAGCACGGCCAGGCCAGCCTGGACCGACGCGTGGCGATCCGCACCTCCCGGCACGACCGTCACGTACCCGGAAGCGGCTCCGGCGACGTCGGCGACGAGCGCACGACACTCGTCCATCCGGTCGGCCGGGGCGACGACGACCACCAGGGTCGGCTCGGCGAGGGTCAGGACCGTCCGCAACGCGCGGACCAGCATGCGCTCTCCCGCGACCGGGACGAACGCCTTCGCGGTGCCGAGGCCGAGCCGGGTACCGGAGCCGGCCGCAACGACGACGACCGCACGGGCTGCCAGAGCTGGGCTCTGCGCCGGTGCGGTCGTCGTGTCGTTCGTGGTGCGCAAGCGGGCGTCAGGACGCGAGGACCTCGTCGAGGACGGTCGATGCCTTGTCCTCGTCGGTCTTCTCGGCCAGGGCCAGCTCGGAGATGAGGATCTGGCGCGCCTTGGCCAACATCCGCTTCTCGCCCGCGGAGAGGCCGCGGTCCTGATCGCGGCGCCAGAGGTCGCGGACGACCTCGGACACCTTGATGACGTCACCCGAAGCGAGCTTCTCGAGGTTCGCCTTGTAGCGGCGCGACCAGTTGGTGGGCTCTTCCGTGAACGGGGCCCGGAGGACCTCGAACACCTTGTCGAGCCCTTCCTTGCCGATCACGTCGCGGACGCCGACCAGGTCGACGTTGTCCGCCGGGACCTCGATCGTCAGGTCACCCTGCGTGACCCGAAGCTTCAGGTAGACCTTTTCCTCGCCCTTGATGACGCGAGTCTTGACTTCAGAGATGGTTGCCGCCCCGTGATGGGGGTAGACGACGGTCTCGCCGACCTCGAATTGCATGTATCAGGCTCCGTTCCCAGACCTCCAGTTTACCACAAGGGGCGTTCGGGTAAGGGGGCCGGCCACCCACCCTGACGTCCGGCCCCACCGGCGGCTGGGTAGGATGAGGGCCAGGGCCGCATGGTCCGTCATCGTGAACTTCCGGAGGAACCTCTTGCGAGCTCGGGTACTCGTGTCCGTCGCCGTCGCCGCGACGATCGCCCTCGGTGCGACCGGCTGCGAATTCTTGTCGCCGTCCCGCACCCAGGAGATCCGCCAGATCACCGACGGGGTGGACGTGTCGACCGGCACGATCGACGTGCGGAACGCCCTGCTCATCTCCGACAGCGGGAAGGACGCGCGCTTCATCGGCACGCTGGTGAACACCGGCAACGAGGAGCGCACCGTCACGCTCGAGGTGGACGGCGTCGACCAGACCGTCGTCGTCCCGGCGAACGACACCACCGTCCTGGCTGACGACGGCCAGCACGACACCGTCGACTTCGACGACGTCAGCGCGAAGCCGGGGTCGCTCGTGAAGATGTACTTCTCCTACGACGGCGCCGAGGGCGCCTCGGCCACGGTGCCGGTCCTCACCAGCGCGCAGGAGCAGTACGAGACGCTCGCACCTACCCCCACCCCGACGTCGACACCGACCGCGCCGTCGAACAGCGGCACCCAGCCGACCGGCGACGCCACGGCTCCGGGCACGCAGAGCGGCTCGCAGTCGGACTCCTCCGAAGGCGACAACGGCACGAACTGACCGCCGCGCACGGCACGACCGTGCGGTGCAACAGCGTTGGACGGGAGGCCCGGGGCCGGTTCCGATGAACCGGCCCCGGGCCTCCCGTCTGTCCGTCGCGGCGGAGCCGCCGGCGACTCCGTCCGCGCCGGCCGGACCCCGCCGCGCCGGCTACGCCTCGATGCGGTACCCGAGCCCGCGGACGGTGACCAGCACCTCCGGCGTGCTCGGAACGCGCTCGATCTTCGAGCGGATCCGCTTGATGTGCACGTCCAGCGTCTTGGTGTCGCCGAAGTAGTCCGACCCCCAGACCCGGTCGATGAGCTGCCCACGGGTGAGCACACGACCGGCGTTGCGGAGCAGCAGCTCGAGCAGCTCGAACTCCTTGAGCGGCATCGGCGTCTCGGAGCCGTCGACGCTCACGGTGTGGCGCTCGACGTCCATCCGGATCCCGCCGACCTGCAGGATGCCCATGTCGCCCGGGTCGTCCTCGGTCCGGCGACGGAGCACGGCACGGATGCGGGCCAGCAGCTCGCGCGTCGAGTACGGCTTCGTCACGTAGTCGTCGGCACCGAGTTCCAGCCCGACGACGATGTCCACCTCGGAGTCCTTCGCGGTGAGCATGATGATCGGCACGTTGGAGCGGGTGCGGATCTGCCTGCAGACCTCGGTGCCGGAGAGCCCGGGCAGCATGAGGTCGAGCAGGACGAGGTCCGGGTTCTCGGAGTCGAACTTCGAGAGGGCGGTGACCCCGTCGGCCGCGACGGCGGTCTCGTAGCCCTCTCGCTGCAGCAGGAACTCCAGGGGCTCGCTCAGGGCCGGCTCGTCGTCGACGATGAGGATCTTGGTCACGATGGCTGCTCTTCCATTTGCTCTTCGAGTGCTGTGGTCAGTTCGGGGTCGGCTTCGGGGATGCGGATCGTGAAGGTCGAGCCCTTGCCGGGCTGCGACCAGACGCGGACGTCACCGCCGTGGTTGCTGATGATGTGCTTGACGATCGCCAGGCCCAGTCCGGTGCCGCCGGTCGCGCGGGAGCGTGCGGGGTCGACGCGGTAGAACCGTTCGAACACGCGGTCGAGGTCGGCCTCGGGGATGCCGACACCCTGGTCGGTGACGGCGATCTCCACGAAGCCCTTGGTGCCGCGGACGCCCACGCCGACGCGGGTGTTGTCCGGGGAGTACTTGACCGCGTTCGCGATGAGGTTCGACACCGCCACCTGCAGCAGGCCCGGGTCCCCCATCACGCGCAGCTTCGACTTCTTCGCGCGGACGAGCTCGATGCCCCGGGCGCGGGCGACGACCTCGTTGCCGTCGATCGCGGCCTGCACGACCTTGTCGATGCCGGTCTCCTCGCTGGCCTCGAGCGCGTCGACGGACTGCAACCGGGACAGCTCGATGATGTCCTTCGTCAGGGCGCCCAGTCGCTCGGACTCGGTGACGAGCTGCGCGGCGAACTTCCGGACGTGTGCGGGGTCGTCGGCGGCGATGACGAGGGTCTCGGACAGCAGGCCGATCGCTCCGATCGGGGTCTTCAGCTCGTGCGAGATGTTGGCGACGAAGTCACGCCGGACCTCGTCGATGCGACGGCTCTCGGTCAGGTCGTCGGCCGTCACGAGCACGTACCGGTTGCCGAGCTGCGCGGCCCGGAAGCTCAGGTAGCCCATCACGTCACCCCGACCACCGCGGGGCAGCTCGAGGTCCTCGGCGCCCATCTCCCCGCTCCGCCGGACCCGGTCCACCAGCGCGGCGAGCTCGTCGTGCACGAGCTTCCGGCGCACGACCAGGCCGACCGCCAGCGCCTGGGGCGACGCCGCGACGACGGTGTTCGAGGGGTCCACGACCACGGCGGGGTTGTGCATCGTGGCGATCACGGCCGCGACCCCGTCGGGCAGGCTCCGCTCCGCCACGTCGGCTGCACGTGCCGTCCGCTCGGCGGTGATGATCAGCACCACGACGCCCGCGCCGAACACACCGCCGAGGAGCATCGACAGTGGCACGAGCCACGCGTTGTCCATGCCGCCAGTGTAGGAGTGGTCACACGCGGTTCGGATGCCGTTCACCGCCGGAAGCAGGCCGGATCGCGAACCGTTCAGCCGCAGGTCACCGACCGTTCACCTGCGCTGACGACACTCGTCCGGTACGCAGAGAGAGGCCCTCCCCCATGCGCGAAGTGTTCCAGCAGGAGCTCCAGGACGTCCAAGAGCGTCTGACCGAGATCGCCGGGCTCGTCGAGTCCGCCATCACCCGAGCCACCGAGGCGTTCAGCGAGTCGGACGTCTCCCTCGCCGAAGAGGTGATCGCCGACGACGCGAAGATCGACGCGGCCGCATCCGCCCTGGACGAGGTCGCCATCGACATCCTCGCCCGCCAGGCACCCGTCGCCCGTGACCTCCGCGTGGTCGTCACCGCCCTCCGCGTCAGCTCGTCGCTCGAGCGGATGGGTGACATGGCCGAGCACATCGCGCAGCTCGCCCGCCAGCGGTTCCCCGAGAAGGTCGTCCCGAAGGGCCTGCGTGGCACCTTCAAGGAGATGGGCAAGCACGACGTCGCGATGTCGCAGAAGCTCACGCGCCTGCTCGCCACCGAGGACATCGCGCTGGCCGCCGAGATCCGCGACGAGGACGACGCCGTCGACGAGCTGCACGCCAGCGTCTTCGACTTCGTGCTCGGCGAGGCATGGAAGGGCGGGCCGGTCGACACGGTCGACGCGACCCTCGCCAGCCGGTACCACGAGCGGTTCGCCGACCACGCGGTCTCGATCGCGAAGAAGGTCGAGTACCTGGCAACCGGCGACTGGGCCGGCGCGGCCAACGTCACGACGTCCCCGGCCTGAGGCCCAGGTCCTGCGGGTCCGGTCCCGCAGGGTCCGGTCCCGCAAGACGCAAGGTGGGCGGTTGCTCGCAGCGGTACTCCGTTGCGCGCAGCCGCCCACGTTGCGTTCCGCGGGGGCGCGGACCTGGGAGGATCGGGGCATGGCCCAGGTCGCGATCATCGTCAACGGCATGCCCGGTTCCGGCAAGAGCACGGTGGGCGCCGCCCTCGCCGAGGTGCTCGGCTGCCCCTTCCTGTCGAAGGACCGGGTGAAGGAACCGCTCGCCGACATCGCCGGCCCGATGATCCCCTCGCGCGTGCTCGGCGGCATCGCCATGGACACGCTCTGGTCCATGGCCGGAGCGGTCGAGAACGGGGTCGTCGTCGACGCCGTCCTGCTGCCGTCCCGTGACCGGGACCACCTGGAGGCCGGACTCACCACCGCCGGGTCGCCCCGCGTCGTCGAGGTGTGGTGCGACGTCGACCGGGCGACCGCCGAGGCCCGCCTCCGGGAACGGTACGAACCAGGCACGCTGCCGGTCCGCCACGAGGTCCACGGTGACCTCACCGACATCCTGGCGTTCTGGGACGAACACGAGGCGACCGCCGGCCCCGTCGGTGTGGGACCGGTCGTCCGGATCGCCACGGATCGGCCGTACGACGTCGGATCGCTCGTGCAGGAGATCGCCGCCCACTTCAGCTGATCGAAGACATCACATTCCGCATGTTCTCCGGAGGACACGGCAGGGTGCTCCTGGTCGGACCACGGCCGCGATCGAAGGAGCACCATGACCAGAACCACCACGCGCATCACCACGGCAGCCGTCAGCTGCTGCGTCGCCGGCCTGCTCGCCCTCGGCGCCGCCGCCCCGGCATCGGCAGCCACCTCGAGCGCCGCTGACCCCGGCACCCGGTCGAGCGTCGCCGAGACCGTCGCGGGCACGCCGTCGCCGGGGATCGACGGCATCGAAGTCCGCGACGGGAAGCGGTACCTCGTCGGCACCGGGGTCCCGGGCGCCAGCGCACTCGCCTCCCCCCTCGGCACGATCACCCAGGTCGGGGCCGACGGCCGCTGGAGCGCTGAGATCCGGTACGACCCGACGGAGTTCAGCGTCCGCCAGGGGCTCGGCGGTCACCTCTCGAGCCCCGCGGTCTGGCGGGTCGGCGAGGCTCCGATCCCGGCCGGAGCCGTCCCACCGCCGCCCGCGAAGCCCGCCCAGCCGGACGTGCAGGGCATCCGACACGTCGACCAGACGGCATGGCTCGTCGGCACCGGCGTACCCGGCGCCACGATCACCGTGAAGAAGAACCACGGCGGCCTCTGGCGCGCGAAGGTGGACCCGGACGGCACGTGGCGGATCGACGTCACCAACAGCTACGTCGCGAAGTCGGAAGTCAAGCAGGGCATGAACGGCATGACCTCCGCAGCCGTCCTCATCAGCTTCAACCTCTACGAGGACCCGTCCTTCGGACCGGAGTTCGCACTCCTCGCCTCCTGATCCCAGGGGGCAGAGACAGCGGTGGCGCGGAGTGTCGAGACACTCCGCGCCACCGCTGTGCCCGCTGTACTACTTCTTCGCGCCCTGGGCCGCGACGGCCGCGGCACCGGCGGCAGCAGCCTCCGGGTCGAGGTAGTACGCCGGCTTCGTCGGACGGAAGTCGTCGTCGAGCTCGTACACGAGGGGGATGCCCGTCGGGATGTTGAGCCCCGCGATGTCGTCGTCCGAGATGCCGTCGAGGTGCTTCACCAGCGCCCGCAGCGAGTTGCCGTGCGCCGTGACCAGGACCGTCTTGCCCGAGCCGAGGTCCGTCGTGATGTCGGACTCCCAGTAGGGCAGCAGCCGGTCGATGACGAGCTTCAGGGACTCGGTCCGGGGCAGTTGGTCGCCGAGGTCCGCGTACCGACGGTCGCCGGCCTGCGACCACTCGGCGTCGTCGGCGATGGGGGGCGGCGGCACGTCGAACGAGCGGCGCCACTCCATGAACTGCTGCTCGCCGTACTGCTCGAGCGTCTGTGCCTTGTCCTTGCCCTGCAGGTCGCCGTAGTGGCGCTCGTTGAGGCGCCAGTCGCGCTTGACCGGCAGCCAGGCCAGGTCCGCCTCGAGCAGGGCGATGTCGGCGGTCTGGATCGCCCGGGTCAGCAGCGACGTGTACAGGACGTCGGGGACGATGCCGGACTCGGCGATGAGACTGCCGGCCCGCTTCGCCTCCTTCTCGCCGAGCTCCGAGAGCCGGACATCGACCCAACCGGTGAACAGGTTCTTCTGGTTCCAGTCACTGTTGCCGTGACGGAGCAGGACGAGCGTGGAGGTCATGCGCCCGAGTCTACCGAGCAGTGCTCCACCCGTACCCTGGTCGCATGCCCGGGAACTCCTCGCCGATCGGCACCGTCACCCGTGGCACGACCGGGCACAACCGCCTCCGTCGCGTGGACCGGTGGATCGCGACGCTCCCGGTCCTCCGACGCACCGACGACCCGCTCGTCGCGGACGTCGGCTACGGCGCGAGCCCGACGACGACGCTCGAGCTCCGCGACCGCCTGGCCCGGGTCCGCCCCGACGTCGAGGTCACCGGCATCGAGATCGAGCCGTCGCGGGTCGCCCTCGCGAACGCCGGCACACGGGACGGGGTGACGTTCCGGTTGGGCGGCTTCGAGACCCCGACACCCGACGGCCGACGCCCGGCGGTGATCCGGGCCTTCAACGTGCTCCGGCAGTACGACGAGTCCGCCGTGGTCGGATCGTGGCGGATCATGCAGGACCGGCTGCAGCCCGGCGGCCAGCTCGTCGAGGGCACCTGCAACGAGGTCGGTCGGGTCGCCTCGTGGGTCACGCTCGACCGGGAGGCCCCGCACACCTTCACGGTCGCGCTGCGGTTGGCAGGGCTCGACGTCCCGAGCATCGTGGCCGAGCGGCTGCCGAAGGCGCTCATCCACCGCAACGTCCCGGGCGAACGGGTGCACGGGTTCCTCCGCGACCTCGACCTGGCGTGGGCGGTCGCGGCGCCGCTCGGGACGTACGGTCCGCGGCAGCGCTGGATCGCGGCGGTCCAGGGCATGCGCGACCGCGGCTGGCCGGTCATGCACGGGGTCGCTCGCTGGCGCCTCGGCGAGCTCAGCGTCCCCTGGTCCGCGGTCGCCCCCGCCTGACCGAGACTCGGCCAGGCGGACGGTCTCGCAGCCGGCGACCGGCGACCGGCGACCGGCGGGAGTGTCCGCGGTGCCGAGACTCGGCCACGCGGACAGATCGGCGGCCGACCACGCGCGAAAGTGTCCGCGGTGCCGAGGCTCGGCGCGGCAGCACCGCGTGCGGCAGCAGCGCCGCGCGGGAGCACCGCGCGGCGGGACTACGGGCGGCGGACCGCTCCGAGACGAGGCAGACGCGGGACCTCGGCCGTCGCACCGGCACCCGGCGGGACGATGACCTGCTGCGCCGCGGTCACGACGACGTCGTCCGCTGCGAGGGTCAACACGGCGGTCGGGTCGAGGGACCGCTTGACGACCGCCAGGCCGACCGGTCCGAGTTCGTGGTGCGTCCCCGAAGCGACGAGACGCCCGACCTCGGTGCCGTCGAGCGTCACCGGGCTGCCGGGTTGCGGCACGACGCCGTCGGAACCGTCGAGGTGCAGCATCACCAGGCGCCGCGGCGGACGTCCGAGGTTGTGGACCTTCGCGACGGTCTCCTGCCCCCGGTAGCAGCCCTTCGACAGGTGCACGGCCGAGCGGAGCCAGTCGAGCTCGTGCGGGATCGTCCGCTCGTCGACGTCGGACAGCGACGGACGCCACGCCGCGATCCGCAGGGCCTCGAGTGCCAGGAGGCCCGCGGCGGGAACGTCCGACGCGGCCACCTGGGCAGCGGTGTCGGGGGTGACCACGGCGATGCGGAGGGTCCAGTCGGTGCCGGGGTGGGCCTCCTGGTCGGCGTAGCCCCACCCGCCGGGCGTGACGGACGCCCACGGGTCGGTCCAGATGGCCAGCGGCTCGGCACCGTGCAACGGGTCGGCGCCGTCGAACCAACCGAGTGTCGCGAGCTCGGCCGAGCGGTCGGTGACCTCGACGCGCAGCATGAACCGCATCGACGAGAGCCACGCGGCGAGCGGCTCGGCGTCCGCCGGCTCGGTGAGCAGCCAAGCGGTCTCGCCGTCGTCGACGACCCGTGCGGCGTGCTCGACCCGACCGGAGGCGTCGAGCACCAGGGTCTCGGTGCTCACGCCCGGCGCCAGACCGAGCAGTAGCTGGGAGGTGATCGAGTTCATCCACGACAGGCGGTCGGGGCCGGACACGGTGACGACCCCGAGACCGAGCTCGACGACAGCACGACCGCGGGCGAGCAGACGCTGCTCGCCGATCGGGTTGCCGAAGTGGGCGGCCGGCCCGGTGGCGGACGCGACGAACCCGTCACGCACGGCGAACGGCGAGGCCATCAGTCGACCTTCGCGAGCTGCCCCGAGGCGTGCGAGGTGAGTTCCCGTCCGAGCGCGGCGATGTCCCACGCCCAGAAGAGCTTGCCCTCGACCAGCCCGTACATCCGGGTGGCGGCCGAGTACTCCTTGGCGTTGGCGGAGCGCATCACGGCGTCGGTCGCCAGGTCGATGCGGCCCTGCTTGACGCGGCCCACGTAGAGCTCGTTGACGCCGGTCGGGTGGATGATCGCCGCTTCGACGTCGAAGCCGTTCGTCTGGTTGCGTAGGGTCTCGACGCTCTGCGTCGTCGAGAACGGCACCGGGCCGTCGCCGAGCAGCAGCGCCGGACCGCGATCCCCCGGTTCGGACGGCCGGTCGAGCCGCCAGTAGCCCATCTCGGCAGCGAGCGGGGTGTGGTCGTCGTCGAGCAGCCATGTCGTGGACGAGTAGTTGAGGTACGGCAGGCCGTCGTGGCTGAAGCTGATGCGCTGACCGAACTCGTACGTCCGGACGTCGTCGTCCTCGCCCACGGGGTACTCGACGACTCCGGTGCCTTCCCAGACGCCGACCAGCCACGACAGCGGGACGAGTTCGGCGGAGAGGCCCTCGGGGAGTTCGATCACCGCTGGCCCTTGAAGAGCTTGACGACGACGGTCACCGAGATGAAGGCGATCGCGAGCGACGCCAGGCCCAGCAGGCCCACGTAGAAGAGCTCGAGCGCAAGCAGCGAATCCATGCCGGAAGTCTACGCGGACCGGACCGAGAAGCCAGCAGGCTCAGCGCGCCAGCAGGATCAGCGCCGTCACGAGGACGACCACGAACGACCCCGACGACGCGATGCTGATCCGCTCCACCAGGCCGTCCTTCGTCTGCGTGGCGAGCTGCAGCACGAAGCTGACGAACACCGCCGCGACGAAGACGAGCAGCAGCCAGGCGAACGAGTCCTTCTGCGTCAGGGTGAGCACGAGCACCGACCCGACGACCGCGAGCAACCACACCGGCACGACCGACGTCAGCCGCAGCCGCCGCTGGCTCGGCACGACTTCCGGGTCGGGGCCCACGGGGGGCGTCGTCTCGCTCACGTCCCCATCATGACAGCCACGTGCTGCACCGTCCGTCGGGGTGAGCGCCCCGGGCTCACTAGGATGGCGCAACGACGTCTTCTCCCTCTGGAGGTCCTGTGGCACAGCTCCTGGTACTCACCTCGGCCGCGCCCGGCGACGTCCTGCCGAGCCTCGGCCTGCTGAGCCACCGGATCCGGCACGTGCCCGCCGAGGCCGCCCAGCTGGTCAACGCACCGCAGAGCGACCTGATGTTCGTGGACGCCCGCACCGACCTGGTCAGTGCGAAGGCCCTCTGCAAGATCCTCGCCACGAGCGGTTCGACGACCCCCGTCGTGCTCGTCGTCACCGAGGGCGGCCTCACCGCGGTGACGACCGAGTGGAACATCGACGACGTCGTGCTCGAGTCCGCGGGCCCCGCCGAGGTCGACACCCGCATCCGCCTGAACGCCGGCCGCGCCTCGAAGAACCAGACCGGCTCGAAGATCCAGGCCTCCGGTGTCGTCATCGACGAGGCGAGCTACTCCGCGAAGGTCCGCGGCCGGCCGCTCGACCTCACCTTCAAGGAGTTCGAACTCCTCCGCTTCTTCGCCACCCACCCGGCCCGGGTCTTCACGCGCGAGCAGCTGCTCAGCGAGGTCTGGGGCTACGACTACTTCGGCGGCACCCGCACGGTCGACGTCCACGTCCGACGACTGCGCGCGAAGCTCGGCGACCTCGAGTCCCTCATCGGCACCGTCCGCAACGTCGGCTACCGCTTCAACGTGCACGACGACGACGACCGCGGGCAGGGCCAGTAGTGCTCGCGATCGTCGAACAGCTCGCCGACGCGGCGGTCGCCGACGGCGAGGCTCCCCCGTTCTCCGACCAGACCCTCGTCGACCTGCGCGCCGGCCGCGCCGACGTCCTCGGTGACGACACCGGCGTCGCGGTCGTCCGCGACGGCGAGGTCGAGGTGTTCGTCCGCCGGGAGGCCCGTGGCCGGGGCATCGGGACCCGTCTCGTCGAGCAGGTGCTCGCCCTCGCGGACCCGCCGTCGCGGGCCTGGGCGCACGGCGACCACCCCGCCGCCCGCGCCCTCGCAGCCCGCGTGGGCTGGTCCGCGGAGCGGACGCTGCTGCAGTTGCGCGCACCGGTGCCGACGTCGGCAGGTGATCCGGGCCTCCCGGACGGGTACCGACTCGACGCGTTCCGGGCCGGCTCGACCGAGGACGAGACCGACTGGCTCGCCCTGAACGCCGCGGCCTTCGCGTCGCACCCCGAGCAGGGGCGGATGACGCTCGACGACCTGCGCGCCCGCGAGTCCGACGCCTGGTTCTCCGGCGACGACCTGGTCCTGCTGCGCGACGCCGACGGCGCACTGGCCGGCTCGTGCTGGCTCAAGGTCGAGGACGGCGTCGGCGAGTACTACGCGGTGGCCGTCCGACCGGACCTGCAGGGCCGGGGCCTCGGCGGGGTCCTGATGCGCGCCGGAGCGGCCCGGCTGGTCGACCGCGGCCTGCACGCTGTGTCGCTCTACGTCGAGGGCGACAACGCGCCCGCACTGGCGCTCTACCGCCGGCAGGGGTTCGCCGACCACACGGTCGACGTCCAGTACGCGGCGCGGACGACCGGCCGGTAACATGGAGCGTCGGTGACGCACCGGCGTTCGTGGGTTCGGGGGATCTGTGGCGGAGTACGGGCAGCACGCGCAGCGCTCCCAGTACGGCGAGGGGGAGCCGCTCGGCGCGTCCTACCGGCTGGTGCAGCTCCTGGGGACCGGAGCGTCCGGCGAGGTCTGGCGGACCGAGCACACCGCGACCGGTGAGCAGTTCGCGGCCAAACTGCTGCGAGCCGAACTCGCCGCGGAACCCGACGTCGTCGAACGGTTCGTCCGCGAGCGTTCGGTGCTCCTGGCGCTCGACCACCCCTCGATCGTCCGCGTCCGGGACCTCGTCGTCGAGGGCGACCGGCTCGCCATCGTCATGGACCTGGTCGGCGGCGGGTCCGCCCGCGACCTGCTGCTCGCCGTCGGCACCCTGCCGCCGAGCGACGCCCTGACCATCACCGCCGAGACCCTCGACGCCCTCGCCGTCGCGCACGAACGCGACGTCAGCCACCGGGACGTCAAGCCCGACAACGTCCTGCTCGACCACGAGTGGACCACCGGCAGCACGGGCGATGTCCGGGTGTCGGACTTCGGGATCGCCTCGGTCGTGGCCGAACGGGACCGCAAGACCACCGGCCTGCTCGGCACCCCGCAGTACATGGCGCCGGAGTCGATCAGCCAGGGGCGCTCCGGTCCGGCCGCCGACGTGTACGGCGCCGGGGTGATGCTCTACGAGCTGCTGTCCGGGCGGACGCCGTTCGCCGGGCCGGGCACCGACTTCGCCGTCGCCTACCGACACGTGACCTCCACCCCGCCGCGGATCGACGTCCCCGACGCCCTCTGGGCCGCACTGTCGTCGCTGCTGGCGAAGGACCCCGCTGCCCGGCCGTCCGCGGTCGACGCCGCCGCGACCCTCCGTCGTCTGGCCCGGTCGCTCCGGGACACCCCGGCCCTCGAGCGCGTCGACGACCCGGACGCATTCGACGAGGTCGAGCGGCCCGCGACGGTCGTGCGCGGCGGAGTCGGTGTCGGGAGCGCCCTCGCCGCGACCGACTCGGGTGACGCTGACTCGTCCGCCGTGGTGGCGGCCGAGGACGGACCCGTCGAACCCGGTCCCGAGCTCGGCACCGCCGGCTCGCAGACCGTCATCCGACCGCTGGCACGCCCCGTCCTGCCGGCAGCACCGGCCGAGGTCGAGACCACCCGCCGCCGCTTCACCCGACCCGACTGGTTGACGAACCGGATGCTGCTGCTCGGCGTCGTCGGGCTCGTCCTGGTCGTCGTGCTCGTCATCGCGGCCGTCGTCTGGCTGCCCGGCGCCGGGAAGAAACGCCCCGGGGGCAGCGCGACCGGCGCGCAGAGTGCCAGTGCCTACCAGCAGGACCGACCGCTCCCGACCGGGTTGACCACCACGCGCAAGGCCGTGGTCAACGCCTCCGCCGGCACCGTCGAGCTCTCGATCACCTACGCCGCGCAGACAGCGCCGCTGACCGGGCCCCTGCTCGAGGTCCTGCCCGCCGCGGCGAAGGGCGCCGACTGCCCCGCCGTCACCTGGAGCGGCGAGGGCATCAGCGCGAAGCGGAACCAGCCGTCGCTGACCGGCGTCGACACCGCCTGCGCGTGGAGCGTGTCGGGGGTCGACATCGAGGCCGGCGGCTCCGTCACGGTGCAGGCCACGGTGCCGGCGGACGCGATCGAGTCCGGGTCGGGGTCCGGATCCTCTGCTGGGTCGGGCTCCGGTGCGGGTGGTTCTCCGCTGCAGGAGTGGCTCGACGCGGTCGGCACCGCCACCACCGCCGCCGTGACCGACCAGTCCGTCAGCGGGACCGCGTACCCGGTGCAGCGACTGCAGGGCATCGACGTCCGCACCCCGGACCGCAGCGTCAGCCAGACCACGCTGCCCGTCACCCTGGTGCCGGTGTGGCCGAGCGGTGCGGACGAGCTGAACCCGCTGTACCGCAGTCCGAGCACCGGGCGGCCGTCCGAGATGCTCGTCGACGTCGCCGGCGGCGAGTCCGGCGTCCGGTTCGCCGACGGCTGCTCCGGCGCGCTGGCGGTGTCGTCCGACGGGCTGGTCGTGACCGCTCTGTCGGTGGCGCCGACCTGCACGGTGCGGGCCACGGTGGGCAACTTCACGAACCTCGAGAGCGACCCGTTCGGGATCACCACGCGCGACTGAGGTCGGTGCCGGGTGCGGTCCGGCTGGGCTGTCGGGGCCGGCTGGTCGCCGGACGGGAGGCGCGTGGCGGGGCCGCCACGCGCCTCCCGTCCGGCGGCCCGCCCGTCCGCCCGTGTGCAACGCGGAAGCGGCTGATCGGCGCGCAGGCCGTCGGCGCAGGTCCGTCGATTCCGAGGACCGGACGAAGCCGCGTCGACGGCGGACGGCGCGCCAGCAGGTCAGCTGGCGGCGGAGGCGGTCTGCACGAGGCGGACCGCGCCTCCCGAGGCGGCGTAGCCACGACCGACGGTCAGCGCCACCGGGGAGCGGCGAGGCAGGGTCACGCCGAGGAGCTCGCCGTCGTAGTCGACGTCCGGCTGCAGGAGCACGCCGCACCGGGACTTCCGGACCGCGCGCGTCCAGTGGCTGTACATCGAGCGGAGGTCGGCGGACCGGCCGGACGCGACGACGCAGAGGCCGGGGCGTTCGGTCGACAGCACCGACGCGATGCTCTGGTCGGCGTCGTCGAACCGTTCGGCGTCGTCGATGAGCAACAGCACCGGACCCCGCTCGAGGCGGAGGCCTGCCAGGAGCGCCGGGACCTCGTCCGCGCCGACGGCGACGCGGTCGAACGAGCCGGAGGCCAGCGGGGAGCGTCGGTCGCAGATGGCCCAGACGGCCGGTCGGACGCCGTCGGCGTTCCGCGCCGACTCGGCCAGGGCGAGGAGCACGGACGACTTGCCGGAGCGCGCCGGACCGGCCACCAGGACGTGTTCGCCGTCGTAGACCTCGAGGACGGCGGTACCGAGGTCGTCCTCGGCGATGCCGACCGGCATGTGCCACGGTTCGGTGTCGAAGCGGGCCGGTACGCCGAGGTCGGCGACGGAGACGGCTCCGGGGAGCCGGCCGACCGCGCTGGCCTTCGGCGTGGTGCCGGGCCACTGCCCGGCGACGGCACGGACGGCCTCGGTCAGGCTGCCGCTCGGCGTGCCGACGTGGGACTGCAGCTTGCTGATCGAGTCGATGAAGCGGCCCGGGACCGGCGGCGGGACGTCCTTCGGGCGGACACCGATCGTCGCGTAGTCGTACGGGTCGGCGAGGCGGAAGAGCCACTTCTGGGTGGTGACCTCGTCCATGGCCGAGGGGACCGCCTTCGCGCGGGTCGTCGTCACCGCGAAGGAGATGCCCAGCGCCGGGCCCTCGGCGTAGACGCGGTACAGGGCGTCGAGGAGCTGCTGGCCCTCGAAGTCCTGGTACTCGTCACGGAGCGCGGCGAGACCGTCGAGCAGGACGACCGCGCGGCGACCACCCGGTGCGGAACGGCGACGGTCGAGCTCGGTCCGGAGGTAGCGGAGCATGCGGGCCTGCAGTTCACCGGCACCGGCTCCGGACCCGACGTAGGCGCTGGTGTGCGGCAGGTCGGCGAGCGGGGCCAGGTCGCCGGCACCCATGTCGAGCACCAGGAGGTCGAGGTCCTCGGGGCTCGTGGTCCGCGCGAGCTGCAGGGCGATCGACGCCAGCGCGGTGCTCGTGCCGCTGCCGGGGATGCCCATGAGCATGAGGTTGCCCTCGTTGCGGTCCCAGCCGGTCGTGACCTGGCGCTGGTTGTCCGGGTCGTCGGCGAGGGCGACCGGGACCGTGCTCGGTCCGCCGGCCTGGCCGTGGGCGGGGACCAGGGTGTCGAGCGGGACGGAGGTGCCCAGGGCCTCCGGCCAGATCGGGCGGGGCGGGGCGTACCCGGCCTCGTCGTTGGCGGCCGAGATGGCGTCGATGAGCACGTCGAGGTCGGTGAGGTCCGAGGCCGCCGGAGCGCTGAAGGCGATCGGGGCCGGCACACCGAAGACGTCGGTCGGGCGGACGGTGACCGGCTGCTCGGCGCGGAGGTCGCGGGCACGGCCGGTGACCAGCGCGGTCTGGACCGGCGTGATGTCGTCCTGCCCGAGCTTCACGTAGGCGCGACCGGTCTGCTGGCGACCGATTCCCGCCGCGGAGGGGACGCCGATGACGTTCGTGGAGTCCTCGCGGCTCTGCACCCGCAGGGCGACGCGCATGTTCGTGTTCGCGAGGATGTCCTCGCTCACGACACCGGCCGGCCGCTGGGTCGCGAGGATCATGTGGACGCCGAGGGTACGACCGACGGCAGCGATCGCCACGAGCGAGGTGAGGACGTCCGGGAAGTCCTTCGCCAGCATCGCGAACTCGTCCACCACGAACAGCAGGCGCGGCATCGGCTCCGCTGGCTTCGTCGCCAGGTACGCGTCGAGGTTGTCGATGTCCGCACCGGCGGCGGCGAACACCCGCTGCCGACGGCCGAGCTCGGCCTCGAGGGCACGGATCGCCCGGTCGGCGAGCTGCTCGTCGAGGTTGCTGATCGTGCCGATCGTGTGCGGCAGCCGCTCACAGGCGGCGAACGCGGCGCCGCCCTTGAAGTCCACGAGCAGGAAGTTGAGGCGCGTCGGGTCGTTGCGGGCGGCGAGCCCGGCGACGAAGGACCGCAGGAACTCGCTCTTGCCGGAGCCCGTCGTGCCACCGACCAGGCCGTGCGGGCCGTCGCGGACCAAGTCGATCTCGAGGACGCCGCTCTCCGACGAGCCGATCGGCGTCGAGAAGCCGGTGCGGGCCTCCCAGGCGGCTCGGATGGCGGCGGCACCGGACGGCTCGCTCGCGCTGGCCGCGTCGGTCAGCAGGTCGGGCAGGCGGACGAGGGCCGGCAGCGACGCCCCGGGCACCAGGAGTTCCGGGTCGTCGAAGTGGGCGACGTGGCGGGCGCAGAGCTCGGCGGCCTCGGGCGACAGTCCGGCGAGCACGACGTCCTCGACGCGGGTCCGGTCCTCCGGTCGGTAGACGGTGGCCGCGGCGTCCGCGCCGACCGTGATGATCGTGGTGCAGGCAGCGGGGAGCTGCTGCTCGTTCGTCGCGATGACGATGCCGCTCACCCGGCGCGGACGTTCGCCCGGACGGCGCACCTGGCCGAGCGCGCTCCGACCGTGGCCCAGCAAGCTGCGGGCCGGGGCGTCGCGGCCCTCGGTGAGGACCTCGGAGTCGATGAGGACGAGCAGCTCCGGCGTCGGCAGTTCGTCGATCGACTCGCGGAGACCCCGGAGGACCGCCGCACCCTGGTCGCGCTGCGCCGACATCCAGCGCTGGCCGGTGCTGCTGCCGGCTACGCGGGCGTGCGGCAGCCAGGAGGCCCAGGACCAGTCGTCCTCGCGGCCCCGGTCACAGAACACGCCGACGGTCAGGTCGGCCGGTCCGCAGTGCACGGTCGCCTGGACCAGGAGGCTGCGGGCCAGTGCGAGGGCGCCCTCGCGGTCACCGACGATCCCGACCACACCGGCGTCGCTGAGGTCGGCGACGACCGGCGCGGCGGTGAGCTTGCTCGACTCGATCGCGGCCTTCGCGTCGTCCTCGAGCTTCGTCTGCGTCGCTCGCGAGTCCAGTTCCGGCCGCCAGGGTGCGTCCCCGGTGCCGGCGTGCAGGCTGAGGAAGTCGACGTCATCGGCGCGACGCTGCCACAGCGTCGTGGAGGGCAGGAGCGCGCGACGGACGACACTCGCCGGATCGGGCACGAGTTCCTGCCGTCGAGCGGCCTCGATGGCGGCGGCCGCGGTGATCTCACCGCTGAAGCCACGGACCGCCTCGGCGAAGCGCTCGTCCTCTTCCTTGAGGTTCTTGGCCCGGCGGTGCTTCTGCTCGAACCACATGCCGATCGCCGTGACCGGGCTGAGGAGGGCGAAGAGCGCGAACCGGGCGTCGCCGAGCAGGAGCACCATCGCGCCGGCGAGGACCAGCGGAGCCGCGACGGTGATCCAGCTGAACTTCGACGCGGGCGGCACGTCGCGCTTCGTCGGCGGGGACACCGGCTCGACCGCCGTGTTGCGGCCGGGACGGGGCGGGCGGTTGAAGGGAGCCGTCGCCGCCGGGGTCAGGTTCGGCAGGGAGCCCGGCGCGGGCACCGGTGTCTCGTGCAGGTCCGGGCGGACGAGCAGGACCGCCCCGCCCACGATGACGCTCGTGCCGACGGTGACGAGCACGCCGTCCTCGTCGAGCCGCTCCCCCGCCACCACGGTGCCGTTCGTGGAACCGGCGTCGCGGATCCGGACGCCGTCGTCCTCCCGCTCGATCGTGCAGTGCTCCCACGAGGCGCTCTCGGTGGGCAGGACCAGGTCCGCCTGCGGGGCGCGGCCGACCACGAGCCTCCGGGACCGTGGCACGGACACCACCGCACCGGTGACGAGCCCACCCGCCAGGGTGACCGTCCAGCCGTCCACGAGCTGCGGGCGTTCCTCGGGCGTGCGGGCGATGCGTGAGCCCTCGAGCAGGACCAGGTCACGGAGGGGCGTGTCGACGCTCGTCCGGTGCCCGTCGACCGCGAGGGTCGTGCCGGGCTCCAGCGCGAGGCCGATCGCCGACGCGATCAGTTCGCCGAGGCAGCTGGCGTTCGCCCAGCCGTCGACCTCCACCGCTTCACGTCGGTCGTCGAGCTCGATCAGCAGACGCATGCGCGGTCCTCCTCGTCCGTGGGGTGGTGGGTACTGCTCTGCCGGAGGTCAGCGAGCCGTCGAGTCCTGGAACCAGACGAGCGACGCGGTCTGCTCGGTCGTCGCCGGGCGCAGCCCGAGCGTCTGCGAGGAGGCCGCGAGCACGGTCGCATCGGTGCGGAGGGCCTGCTGCTGCCGGAAGTCCAGCGCCGGACCGGCGATGCCGTCGGACGAGTCGAGACGCAACGTCGACAGCGAGTCCGCCACCTTCGACGGCTCGACGCTGCGGGCAGCACCGACGGCGCGGACGAGCGCGACGACCGCATCGTGACTGCGCGAGTCAGCGGCCCACGCGACCGCGCTGAACGGCTGGTCGGCGGTGAGGTTCTGCGCGTCCGCGTCGTCGGCCAGGACCCGGACCCCGCCGAGGAACGCGGACATCGAGCGGCCCTGCGCATCCGAGGTCAGGGCGCGCGCGTCGTCCGTCGCGACCCCGGTCGAGACGAAGGTGCCCGACAGGCTGCCGTTCGCCTCGGCCAGGGCGGTGCCGAACGCCGGGCTCGTCGCGTCCGGGGTGAGCACGACCGGGACGGTGACGTCGGCGGACTGGAGGGCAGCAACGAACGCCCCCTGGCGGGCGGCGGGACCGCTCACCACGACCGCGTCGGAGTCGGGCTTCGTGGTGTCGGTGTCCGTCGGTGCGGCGGTGGCGTTCGACGTCGCAGTCGTCGGGGTGGCACCGGTCCGCTCGGCCACGGTCGTCGCGAGCGCGGCGTCGTCGGCCGAGTCGGCGGCGTCCATCACGTGGGCGAACCGGATGCCGGACGGTGCGCCGCCACCCAGGTCCACGAGCAGCGGCGAGTCTGCGCCGCGGATCGCGCGCTGCGTCGCTGCGCTCACCGAACTCCGGGACGGTGCGGTCGACCAGGACCCGTCACCGCCCTCCGCGTAGGGGAGCACCACGGGGACGCCGGCATCGGAGGCCGCGTCGAGTGCGCCCGAGACGTGCGCTCCTGAGGAGGCGACGACGATGCCGGCCACGCCGCTGTCGACGAGCTGCTGGACGGCACGCTTCGCCCCGCTCGCACTGCCACCGTCGTTGCGGGTGACGAGTTCGACGTCGGTCCCACCGAGGGTCAGGCGCTTCGCCGCCACCAGGGCGCCCTGCGCGGCTTCGTCCCACTCGGACCCCTCGCCGTCGCCGAGCGTCACGACGACGCCGATCTTCGTGCCGTCGGGAACGTGTGCGACCCGGATCGGCACCGGGATCGTCGCCGGCACGGCTTCGGCCGCCGGGGTGTTCCGGTCGATCACGAAGACCACGACGGCCAGGACAACGGCGATGACGAGCACCGCCAGGGCCACGATGACGAGGGGCTGCCGCGGGCCGCGGGCGTCCTGCGTGTCCTCGGCGGCCTGGTGCGTCATCGTGCGGCTCCGATGCTGAAGGCGTACAGCGTGGTGGAGGTCGCGCCCTTCGGCACGTCCATCCGGAACGCGGGCAGGGCGGTCGCCGCGTCGAGCGAGGCGCGGAACTGCTCCTGCTGCAGCAGGATGCCTGCCACGTCCTCGGCACGGACGTTGGCGTACCCGGCGGCGTTCTGCGAGGCGAGGGCCAGCTGGTAGTCGGCGGAGTCGGACTTCGCCGCGCTGGTCGCCATCGCACCGAGGATGCCGGACCCGTTGACCTTGCGGTCGCCGAGGTCGAGCATCACGCGGTTGAGGTCGCCGGTGAGCAGCGTGCTCGCACCCTCGACGTCGCGCGTCGATGCCGTGGTGCTCGCGTCGATCTGCGCGAGGCTCTGCTTCGTCTGGGCGTCGACCGCACTCGCCAGGGCGGCGTTCTCGCGCTCGAGCTTGCCCTTCTGGCCGTCGATCGTGCCCTTCGCGCCCGCCGTCACGTCCTTCGAGGTGGAGCGGAGGCCGGCGACGGACTGGTCGAACGCCTTGATGACGGCAGCGTTGCTCGTGGTGGCCTGCGCTGAGACGTCGCGGACCTGCTGGTCGATGAGGGCGTCGATCTTCTTCGAGGTCTCGGCGTCTGCGTCAGCGAAGGCGTCCTTGACCTTCTGTGCGAGCGCGTCCTGGTCGGCCTTCAGGTTGTCCAGCTTGAGCTTGATGTCGTCGCCCGCGGTGTTGGCCGCTGCAGACGCGTCCTTGAGGCGCTGCAGGGCTCCGGTGACGGTCCCCTGTCCGGAGTCGACACTGTTCTGGACCGCGACGCGGGCGTCGTCGACCTGCTTGAGGGTCTCGTTGAGGGAGTTCACGGCGCGGCCGATCGGCGTCGTCTGGTCGTCGACGTCGGTCAGGAGGAGCACGTTGTCCCAGCGGGTCGTCTGGTCGGCGAGTCGCTGCTCCATCGTCTGGCCGTAGAGCGCCGGTGGCGTGAGCTTTCGTCCGTCGCCTTCGTCGACGCACGGCGTCGTGGTCAGGTACGAGCGGAGTTCGTCCGCCTGCTGCTCCGTCAGGCCCGGGAGCGTCGGCAACGTCGGCAGGACGCCGCCGTCGTCGGACTCGGAGGGAGCGATCATCTGACAGATCCGCTGCGCGAGTGCGGCGTTCTGCGCCTGCATCGAACGAGAGAGCCCTGAGTCACCGACACCACCGATGACGTCACGAGCACCGTCGGCCTGACTGTGGACCGCTCGGAGGCGATCGGTGATCGGCTGGACGCCACTCCGTGCCGCCGCGATCCGGTCCTGGAGGGTCTGCAGCGCGGTCCGGGTGCCGTCGGCCCCTTCACCCGAGTTCTGCGAGAGCTCTGCGAGGATCTGGTCGATCCCCGCCAGCTGCCCGTCGAGCTTCCCGTAGCTGGCGATCGCGTCGTCTGCGAGTTGCGGGCGGAGGCTCTCGGCCAGGGAGTCACCCGTGGAGACGAGTTCGGTGAGCGCCTGCGTGATCGTCGTCGAGGACGCGAAGAGCGCACACGTCAGCGACGACTTGTTCGCCGGCACCGCACAGTTCGTCGCGTCCGGCTTCTGCGGCCCGACCGACGATGCCAGCTGCGCGCTGACCTGCTGCTTGCAGGCCTCGCTCGCATCCGCGTACCCGGCGAGCTGAGCGGACACGCGCAGCAGGTTGCCGTAGACGCTGGCGCCACCGGTCGCCTGCCGCGGTTCCGCCGCACAGCCGTTGCCGTCGATCGCGGGGGTCGGCGCGGTCGCAGAGGTGTCACCGAGGAGCGCGTCCAGGCTGCCGGTGGTCTCCTGCAGCTGCTGCAGGACCGTCGACTGGGTGCCGCTCACCGTCGACCCGAGGTCGCCCTTGAGCGAGCCGAGCTGCCCCGACAGTGACTTCATCGTGCTGGCCAGCGACGAGCTGCTCTCCTTGAGCCGCTCGGCCGTCCGGACACCGAGGGTCGCGGAGGTCGTCTCGAGATTCGATCGGACCTCGGTGATCGTGCTGCCGGCGCGCGCCAGGACCTCGTTGACCTGGGAGATGAGGTCGATCGTCCGCCGCTGCAGTGCCAGCTCGGAGTCGGTGTCGGACCCGAAGGCCGCGTTCACCACGCCGGTCGAGGAGAGGTCCGTCGAGATGCCCGGCTGCGCGGCCATGTCGAACGACGGTGCTGCGAAGTCGTCGACGTTCGCGACGAGGTGCAGGGTCGTGCTGGCTCCCGACGTCGGCGGAGCGAGCAGTCGTCCCCACTGCACGACCGCGTCGCCGTCGCCGTTGGCGCTCACGACACCGTCCGTCGCGGTGGCGTCGTCGGACGTGTCGGTGACGATCTTGCTCGGCTTCGTGCCGGGCAGGACGGTCGACGCCGCGATGCTGAAGGGAGCGCCGACGAGGGCCGGGGTCGTCCGGGAGGCGCCCGCCACGTCGTACGTGAGGTTGCGGGACCGCACGGTCAGGTTCTCGACGGTCAGGTCGATCTCGACCCGTCCGGAGTAGCCCGCCAGGTCCGCGAGGTCGGTACCGCTCTTCTTGGCGGTCGTGTACTGGGTCGTCACGCGGAGCGGCAGGTCGGTGGCGGCCTTCGCGGTGTCGTGCTCGGTGACCGACGACGATGATCCGTCCTTGCCGACCGAGATGGCAGTGTCGGAGATCGCGGTGATCGACCCGTCCGCCGCCAGCTTCGTGTCGACCGTCTGCAGCACGCGCGACGGCTTCTCGACCGTCTGGTCCGACGAGGTGCACCCTGACAGCACCAGTGCAGCAGCACCCGCCACCGCGACAACGGCGAGCGCGCGGCCGTTCCTCGTTCGTACCCCTGGATGCAGCATGCGCAACGACATTGACGACCGTCCCCCTCAAGAACCGACAAGCGTGTTGATCTTAGCCGGGCAGCGCACCTCCCGGGTTCCGTTCTCCACAGGCTCGGGCCTCCCCCGTTCGGGCCACGTCGGGTGACGACCACGCTCCGCGGTCCCTCGCCGTTGCCGACGCGTCCCGGATGGGAGGCACCCTGGATCAGGGTTGCTCGCGGAACCCGAAGACGACCACTCGCTCACGCACGCTGACGAGGACTTCGCGGAAACGGAACGAAGCTGCGCCGATCTCGAAGCGGATCCGGCCTCCTCCTTCGATCCGAGCAGCGATCGCTTCCTTGTTCTCAGCCGTGACCCCTCGCCGGAGCACGAGCGGTCCGCACTCCCTCGTCGAGATCTCGACCTGCTCGAACGACGATCCGATCCCCTTGCCAGACGAGCTCGATCCGACGTCTCCCTCGGCGGCTGTGACGGTGCACGTGACGGAGATCACGTGGGACCGGTCGTAGGCATGCAACGCGTACGACCCGCCGAGGACCAGCACCGTGATCAGAGCCATCGCGACCAGGATCACGACGACGAGGACTCCGCCTCGTCGTCGTTCGGGCTCCGCGTCAGATCCGGCTGCGGTACTCACGACGCGCTCAGCCATGCCGCACCTTCCATGATGACCTTCGACAGATCATGCGGGTCGGTACCCGAGCAGTTCCGGAGATGCGCCGAACACTCGCAGCAGACTCCGCAGCGTCAAGGATCCGTCGCCGACCTCGAGGTCGTACCTGGTTCCGCTCTTGAAGCTCGATGCGACGTCACGGCTGTTGTCCTTCGTGACTCCCTCACGCAGGACGAACTTGCCACACTCGCGTGACTCGATGACGACCTGCGGTGTCGATGCGCCGACGCCCTTCGCCGAGCGCGAAGATCCGGTGCTCGCTTTCGCGGAAGAGACCACGCATACCAACTGCAGGCGGTGTGCGTCGTCGTAGGACCGGAGCACCGTGGGCCCGGCGAGGAAGAACGAACTCACGAAGACGATTACGAAGGCCCACAGCACGAACAACACCCATGCCGTGGACTTCGACATCTTGCGCTTCACGCCAGGCATCATGATCGCCGATCTCGCGCAGCTCGCAAGCGGAGGAAACGCAAGTGACCGCCGAGAACCGCGCTTCCGAAGGCGCTCGCGATGAAACTCGGGATGAGGATCAGCCATGTCCCACCGATCTGACGACTGGTGAAGATCACGGCGAGCATCAGTATCACCAGCACCGGCGACCCGACGCTCGCCGGGCAGAGACAGAAGACTCCGCCGATGATCAACAGCCCACCAGCGGTGCCGATGAGAGCGATGGGCAGAACCCCCGCAACTCGGTCTCCGACAAAGACGACGGGGAAGACGACTCCCATGATCACCCCTGCGACGGAGACCACCAGGGCGATCGGTTGCTGAGCCGTACCTCGATCAGTTGTCGACTTCATCGAGCACCTCCTGTACCTGGACCGTCATGAGCTGCGTCCGAACGGTTGTCTGCCGCCGGTCCCGGTAACTCCTCGACGGACACGTGGGCGTAGAAACAGATGGGTTTCACGCTCGTCGTCGCTCCGTGAAGAACACTGCCTGACGGATGTCGTTCAGGAGCGGATGCAGCTGGTCGGAGCCCGCCCCGACCTCGAGCTTCCATGTCGTCCCGGGCGCAAAGCCATCAGCGATGGAGTGTTTGTTGCCGGCAGTCACACCCCAGCGCAGCGTCAACGTCTCACAATCGGACGTCTCGATCACGACCTGGTTGCTCGAGGACCCCACGCCTTCAACTCGACCTCAGGCGCGTCGGAACTCCTTCACGAACACTGCCTGCCGAATGGTGTTCAGGAAGGGATGCAGCTGGTACGAGCCTGCCCCGACCTCGAACTTCCACGTCGTCCCGGCCGCGAAGCCATCAGCGATGGATTCCTTGTTGTCCGCCGTCACACCCCAGCGCAGCGTCAACGTCCCGCAGTCCGACGTCTCGATCACGACCTGGTTGCTGGACGAACCGACACCCTTGACCGAGCGCGAAGACCCCACGCCGGTGTGGGCAGAGCGCACCTCGCAGGTCACCTCGGTGCGGTGGGAGGCGTCGTACGCCTTCAGGGTGATCGGACCGACGAAGATCACGAGCACCGGCACCAGGACCACCAGCACGAGGATCCCGATCGCGACGAGACGATCACGGCGCTTCGAGCGCCTCGGCTTCGTACGGGCATCGGTCTTCGATGAAGCCACGGTCATTCTCCTCGTCCTTCCGATCAGCGGCGGGCGCTAGTGCAGCGGTCTCGTCGATCAGCCGACACCGGAGACGGTGCCGTTGATCCCGTCCTGGAGGTAGTCTCCAGGATCCTTGCCGACGAGGACGTCGTTCACGACGCTGGCCGCTCCACCCGCGACGTGGTCCACGACCCCGTCGACCGCGCTGTTCCAGCGAGCGATGTTCGGGGCGACGCCGCCTTCGGGCAGCCGCACATGGCGTCCAGTCGGGAACCGCGGCTCGATGTCCAGACGGTCGAGGACTGTGCTGCTCGCCTTTCCGGCCCCCAAGTTGAACGCGGCTCCGGTACCGAACCCGACCGCAGCGTTCTGGACGTACCCGCCGACCGTCTGGTTCTCGCCGTTGAAGGCGTAGTCGGTCATGTTGGAAGCTGCGCCGGAAGTCCCCGCAGCGATCGTCGATCGTCCCACCGTCGAGAAGATCGGCGCTGCGGCGCGTTGCACCACCTGCCCTCCGACGTTGCCGACCGCTGGCGCCAGCTTCGACAGCCCGAGAGCCGCGCCGCCTCCGGCTGCGCCACCGACGCCGCCGATCACCGCGTCGACTCCGGCTTTGTTCCAGTCGACGGATCCGTTCTGGAGTTTCTGGGTCCCGACCGAGATGCCCCCGGAGATGAGGGCTCCGGAAGCCGCCATGAGGGCGACGCCTGCGGGTCCGCCGACACCGGTGCACATCAGGACAACGCCGGCGACGATCGCGACCCCCGCGATCAACATGGCGTGCTCGTCGGCCCATGTCTTGAGGCCCCCCTGGTGCGCATCCCGGTACGCCTGCAGGTCCTTGTCCGTCGCCGGCCGCAACCCCAGCGGGTCGATCGCGTGCAGCGGGTCGTTCCCCGCGTAGGAGTACGGGTTCCCCGCCCAGCCCGCGCCGACGATCGGCGCCAGCGGGTCCGTCGACAGGAACCCCTTGGCCACCGGGTCGTACACCCGGGCCCCGAGCCACTCCATGCCGCCGATGCTCAGGCTCCCACCGGGGGTCAGCCCGATGCCCGCCGGCAGCTCCGCTCGACCGGCAGCCCCGACCGTCGACGCCAGGAGCGCCCACGGATCGGCCGCATCGGTGGCCCGTTCTCCGCGCCATCCCGACGCCGTCCAGTCACCGTCGAGAGCGACGATGCCGCCCGGCAACTCAAGGACAGGCGTCGCTCCGACGGAGGTCAGGGACGGCACGCCCGCGGCGGTGTCCCACCAGACCTCGGCCCCGCCCGCCTCGGCGACCTCGCCCAGGGCGTCGGTCCAGACCTCGATCCGGCCGGTCTCGCCGTAGGACGCGTCCCGTTCGACGACGCCGGCCAGGAAGCCGAGGTCCGACCAGGCGTACTCGGTGGTGGACCCGTCGGGAGTGGTCCTCCGGACGCGCCGCCCCAGCCCGTCGTGGACGTACTCGGTCCGGGAACCGTCGGCTTTGGTGGTGACGAGCAGCTGACCGGCAGCGTCGTACTCGTGCCGCTGTTCGGCGCCGTCGACGGTCTCGGCGACGAGACGGCCGCCCGCGTCGTACTGCCAGGTGCGTCCGGAGCTGCTGTCGTCGAGGGCGCTGTCGTCGAGGGCACTGACGAGTTGCGCCGCGGCGTCGTGACCGTAGACGACGCGGCCGTCGGATCCGGCGATCGCGCTGATGCGGTCGTCCTCGTCGCGTTCGATCCGGGTCGTCGTGCTGCCGTTCGGCGTGGTCACGGTGTGCTCCACGAGCGACCCGCGCTCGTAGGACCACGACTGGATGACGTCACCGGTCGACGCCTGGACGATGCGGCCCAGCGCGTCCGAGCTGAAGACGGCCGGGGTGAGGCCGTCCCGCTCCACGGCGACGATCCGGCCCAGGACATCGCGACGCCACGTCGTGCGCCGCCCGTCGGGGTCCGTGCGCGCCGTGCGGCGTCCGTCGGCGTCGTACTGCCACGACGTCGCCCGTCCACCGCGGCTGCGCCGGACGAGCAGACCGCGTCGGTCGAAGCAGAGTTCGTGCTCGGTGTCGAGCCCGGGGCCGCGGGTGTGGTCAGTGACGACGACCGCTCGGCGAGCGGTGTCGTACGCGGTGTCCGCGACGACCGCTCCGTCGACCGAGAGCTGCTCCTCACGCCCCGCCGCGTCGTAGGTCCACCGGAGCACGTGGCCGTCCGGGTCGGTCTGCTCGGTCCGGCGGCCGGCGGCGTCGTACCGCGCGGTCGTGCTCCGGCCGAGCGGGTCGGTGATCCCGGTCAACCGGCCGGACCGGTCGTACGCGTACCGGGTGACCCCGCCGAGCGGGTCGGTCGCGCCGACCGGGTGCCCGTCGGCGTCGTACGTGTAGGTCGTGACCCCGCCCAGGCCGTTCTCGGCCTCGACGAGCTGACCGGCGGCGTCGTAGCGGAACCGACGTCGGCCGTGACGGGTGTCGTGGACGGAGACGAGCCTCCCGGCCGCGTCCCAGCGCCAGCGGGCCGTGCCCTCGCCCGGCGTGGTGCGCGCGACCACGCGCCCGACGACGTCGTACTCGGTTCGCTCGACGTCGCCCGTGGGCAGGGTCCGCGCGATGACGCGCGACTCGGCGTCGTAGGTGACCGTCGTGCGGTTCCCGAGGGCGTCGACGGCAGCCGACGGACGGCCGCAGGCGTCGTACTCGTAGGTCGTCCGCTGGCCGCTCGGTGCGACGATCGCGATGATCCGACCAGCCAGGTCCCGCTCGAGGCGGGTGAGCCCGCCCTCGCCGTCGACCAGCTCGACCGGCCGACCACAGGCGTCGTACGTGACGAGCTCGGATCCGGTCTC
This sequence comes from Curtobacterium sp. APC 4022, assembly GCF_030407555.1. Taxonomy (NCBI): domain Bacteria; kingdom Bacillati; phylum Actinomycetota; class Actinomycetes; order Micrococcales; family Microbacteriaceae; genus Curtobacterium; species Curtobacterium sp. APC 4022. Next base: position 96,932 of record NZ_JASDDD010000005.1, on the reverse strand, counting down.
GTCCGAGGTGACCTCGACGGGGCGCCCGAACTCGTCCGAACGGACGGTCGTCGTCGCGAACGCATCCGCGAGGGTGGCGATGCCGGTCGCCGGGTCGTCGGAGAACTCACGCCGGACGCCGGTGGGATCGGTCACCGCGCGCAGGTCGCCGTTGACCCCGTACTCCCGCCGCCAGACGGCGCCGGTCGGGTCGACGACGGACTGGAGGCGCGACAAGGCGTCGTGCGCGAAGGTCCAGGACGCGCCGCTCGGCAGGGTGACCTGCAGCGGGTTGCCCTGGTCGTCGTACGTCCGGCGCGTCGTCCGACCGAGTGCATCGGTCGTGGCGGCGAGTTCGCCGTCGGCGCCCCAGGCGAGGGCGGTCCGCGCTCCGGTCGGGTCGGTGACGGCGCTGACGCGCCCGCCGACGGTGTACTCGGCCGTCCAGGTCGCACCGTCGGGGTCCCGGCGGGCGATGACCTGCCCGGACGCGCCGTGGCGGTACTCGGTGCGGGCACCGGTCGGGCTGACCGAGGCGACGGCGCGGCCGGCGTCGTCCCGCTCGATCCGTGCGGTGTCCCCGACCGCGTTGGTGACCGCGACGAGCTCACCGGCCGCGTCGTGGTCGAGGTCGAGGGTGACGCCCGTGGGGTCGACGACGCGGACGAGCAGGCCGTGCTGCCAGCGCAGTTCGGTGCGGCCACCCATCGGGTCGGTGACGACGGCCGGGTCGCGCTCGTCGCCGTCGTACTCGTACGTGACGACGCTGCCGCTCTCGGTGACGACGGTGGTGACCCGGTCGGCGTCGTCGTACCCGTAGGTCAGGTCCCCGCCGGTCGGCGTCACCGTCCGGATGCGTCGACCCCGCCCGTCGTAGGCGTGCACGGTGACCGAACCGTCGCGTTCCGTCGCGGACACGAGGTTGCCGTGCGGGTCGTAGCTCATCGACTGCCGACGGTCGTCGGAGTCGATGACCCCGACCAGGCGTCCCTTCGGGTCGGCGATCCAGCTGTTCGACCGCGTGCCGTCGTGGTCGGACACCACCGTGACCCGACCGGGCAGGTAGGCGAAGCGGACCCGTCGACCGTGGGGGCTGATCTGCTGGACGACGCGACGGTGCGCGTCGTAGGTGTTGTCGACCTCGAGCACGCCGTCCGCACTCGTGACCGTCACGACGAGGTCGTCGTCGTCCCAGCCGTACGTCCTCGTCCCGAGCGCCGTGGTCGCCGACAGCAGTCGTCCCCGGGCGTCGTACCCGTACTCGACCCGGCGTCCGTCGGAGGCACGCAGCAGGGCCACACGGCCGTCGACGTACTCGACGTCCACGGAGCGTCCTCGTTCGTGTCGCAGCCGCAGGACGGCATCGTCGGCGTCCCGTTCCACGTGGACGGCGGTGCCCGGTCCGGCGCTCTCGCCGAGCCAGAGTCCGGCCGGCGTGAAGTCGATGCGGCCGCCCTCGTTGTCCCGCACGACCAGCAGGTCGTCTTCTGCGGCGAGCCACCGGTCCTCGCCGACGCCGCGTGCCCAGCCGCTGCCGGCGCGGGGGAAGCGGACGAGCCGACCGTCGGCGCCGACGAAGGACGCCCCCTCGTCGTCGAGGAGCAGCCGGGTGTCGAGGACGGACGCCCAACCGGGGCCGAAGAGCCCGACCCGCCGGTCGAGGGAGTTGTACATGCGCGTGAACCGGAGCGATGCGGACGCACCGTCGTGTGCGAGGTCGAGCTCCGGCTCGAGGAAGTTGCCGGTCGTCGTGTTCACCGGGTCCATCGAGTACCCCGTCGTCGGCTGTGCGCCGTACGCCGTGGGCGGATCGATCTGCAGGTCGGTCCGGTTGGCGGACACTCCCGCTGCCTGGAGCGCTGCCCCGAGCGCGGCGTCCGAGACCGTGGAGACCGTTCCCTCGCCCCCGGCGGCGGCGAAGGCATCGGCGATGGTCGTCGCCCACGCGACGTCCTGGTCGTTGGCGGCGAGCCACCGTTCGAACCCGGTGACCAGCCCGTCAGCGTTGATCGTGCCCCACGAGCACCGGGATGCGAAGTCGGCCAGCTTGCCGCGGAGCAGTGCCGGCTTGCCCGACAACTCGGTGTTCAGTGTCGTCGAACCGGTGGCGAAGGACCGGAGGTCCTCGGGCTTGGCCGACGACGTGCCGGCTCCCCCGCCACCGGCGCCCGGCGACGGCGTCTGCCGTGGCTTCGGTTGGACGTCGGCCGGACCGAAGGGAGGCGCGGGCTTGTTCTCGATGTCGGGCGGGTTCCCGGTGCCGAAGGTGTCGTCCCACCACTTCTCGAAGCCGTTGCGGTCGGCCTGCTGTTCCTGCCACTCGCGCGCCTTGCGGCGGCGTTCGCGCTCTTCCGCGGCGGCCGCTTTCATCTTGTCGACCCAGCCCGCCACGGTGCGCATCATGTCCGAGATGGTGGAGCCGTCGCTCTTCGCGATGCTCGCGTTCTCGGTGAACAGGTCCGAGAAGTGTCCGCGGAACTCCTGCGACGCCGTCGACACGTACGACTGACGGCTCCCGACCTGCCCGTCGATCGCACTGGCTGCGCCGCGCATGGCGCTGCTGAGCGCATCAGCGGTGGCGTCGTCGAACTCGATCGGATCGGTGTTGGCGTGCAGCTGGTCAGCCATGCTGATTCGTCCCCCGGAGAGATGGTGCTGGTCGTGATGGTCGACGAGCCCCCGCAGCGGATCCCCCTGGAGGCCGTGACCTCGACCAACATACCGATTCGTCCACCCGCTCGGCGCTGCCTGTGGACACCCGCACCGTCTTCCACATCACCGCCCGTTCACCCGCTGTCTCCACAGGCGCTACCCGGGCAGCCCCCGGTGCAGGGCGCTGGTGGCAGGATGTCGCCATGGACACCGAACCGCAGCTCGACGGCGACTCCGTCGCGAACGACCTCGACGACTTCGACGAGGTCGTGGAGATCGAGCACGAGTCGCTGCCCTCCGACCGCTACTTCGACCGCGAACTGAGCTGGCTCCGTTTCAACCAGCGCGTGCTCGAGCTCGGAGAAGACCGGACGCAGCCGCTGCTCGAGCGCGCGAACTTCCTGGCGATCTTCGCCTCGAACCTCGACGAGTTCTTCATGGTCCGCGTCGCCGGCCTGAAGCGCCGCATCGACACCGGCATCGCCGTCCCGACCAACGTCGGCCGTGCGCCCAGCGACGTCCTGCGCGACATCGCGATGAAGGCCCACGAGCTGCAGGAACGCCACGCGAAGGCGTTCATCGGGTCGCTGAAGCCCGACCTCGACGCTGCCGGCATCCACGTCGAGCACTGGTCTGACCTCGGTGAGGACGACCGGCTCCGGATGCGCGAGTACTTCTCGGAGCAGATCTTCCCGGTGCTCATGCCCCTGGCGGTCGACCCGGCGCACCCGTTCCCGTACATCTCCGGTCTGTCGCTGAACCTGGCTGTCCGGGTGCGGAACCCGAAGTCCCAGCGTCAGGAGTTCGCGCGCCTCAAGGTGCCGCAGAACTACCCGCGCTTCATCAAGCTGCCGGACGACAACTCCGGCCGCCTACGCTTCATCCCGCTCGAGGACCTGATCGCGAACCACCTGCCCGACCTGTTCCCGGGGATGGAGGTGCTGGAGCACCACGTGTTCCGCATCACCCGCAACGAAGACGTCGAGATCGAAGAGGACGAGGCCGAGAACCTCATCCAGGCGCTGGAGCGCGAACTGCTCCGCCGCCGGTTCGGACCGCCGATCCGGCTCGAGATCACCGAGGACATGGACCCGGTGACCCTCGACCTGCTGGTGCGCGAACTCGACATCACCGAGCAGGAGGTCTACCGCCTGCCGTCGCCGCTCGACCTCGGCGGACTGTTCGAACTGGCGAAGCTGCCGCGCCCGGACCTGCACTACCCGCGCCACGTGCCGACGACCCCGGTGCAGTTCCAGCCGGGCGAGCCGAACACGAAGCCCGACCTGTTCCGCGCGATCGCCGCTCGGGACGTCCTGGTCCACCACCCGTACGAGTCCTTCGCGACGAGCGTGCAGGCGTTCCTCGAGCAGGCCGCCGCCGACCCGAACGTGCTGGCGATCAAGCAGACGCTGTACCGCACCTCCGGCGACTCCCCCATCGTGGAAGCGCTGATCGACGCGGCCGCGGCGGGCAAGCAGGTCCTGGCCCTCGTCGAGATCAAGGCGCGCTTCGACGAGCAGAACAACATCACGTGGGCACGCAAGCTCGAGAAGGCCGGCGTGCACGTCGTCTACGGCCTGGTCGGGCTGAAGACCCACTCGAAGCTGGTGCTCGTCATCCGGCAAGAGGGTGGCACGCTCAAGCACTACAGCCACATCGGCACGGGCAACTACAACCCGAAGACCTCGCGCATCTACGAGGACATGGGGCTGTTCACCTCGGACGACACGGTCGGCAAGGACCTGACCCGTCTGTTCAACGAGCTGTCCGGGTACGCGATCGAGAAGAAGTTCAAGCGTCTCCTGGTCGCGCCGCTGCACCTCCGCAAGGGCCTGGTGAAGCGCATCCAGACGGAAGCGGAGAACGCCCGCGCCGGCAAGCCCTCGGGGATCCGCATCAAGGTCAACTCGATGGTCGACGAACAGATCATCGACGCCCTGTACCTGGCGAGCCAGGCCGGGGTGCCGGTCGACATCTGGGTCCGCGGCATCTGCTCGCTGAAGCCGGGGCTCGAAGGCGTGAGCGAGACGATCCGGGTCCGCAGTGTGGTCGGGCGGTACCTCGAGCACTCCCGGACGTTCGCGTTCCACAACGACGGCGACCCCGCGGTCTTCATCGGCAGCGCCGACATGATGCACCGCAACCTCGACCGCCGCGTCGAGGCCCTCGTCCGCCTGACCACCCCGGCGCACATCACCGAGGTGCAGGAGATGTTCGACCTGGCGATGGCCGAGACGACCAGCTCCTGGCACCTCGAGTCCGACGGCGAGTGGAGCCGCCACTCGACCGACGACGACGGACGCCCGCTCGCCGACGTGCAGAATGTCCTCATGCGGACCATCTCGGCACGGAAGCGTTCCACTCGGTGAGCGGTGGGCAGTCGGGCCCGGTCCTCGCGGCCGGCGCCGTGGTGTGGCGTGACCAGGACGGCGAACCGCTCGTCCTCCTGATCCACCGCGAGCACCACAAGGACGTCTCGTTCCCCAAGGGCAAGGTGGACCCTGGCGAGAGCATCCCCGAGGCCGCCGTCCGTGAGATCGACGAGGAGACCGGGTACCGCGTGCACCTCGGCGCTCCCCTCGGTCTGGCCGAGTACGTGCTGCCGAGCGGTCGCGACAAGGTCGTGCACTACTGGTCGGCCCGGGTGTCCCGGAAAGAGGCCGAGCGCGCGGGAGCGTTCCGCCCGAACGACGAGGTCGCCGCCGTCGAGTGGGTGTCGATCGACGACGCCCGAGCACGTCTGACCTACGAACGGGACGTCGCGATCCTCGACCGGTTCGCCGAACGTGCCGCCGCGAACGAACACGACACGTTCGCCCTGATCGCCCTCCGGCACGCGAAGACCGTCCCCGGCTCGGACTGGGACGGTCCCGACGCCACCCGGCCCCTCCTGCCCCTCGGTCGCGCCCAGGCGAAGGCAGCCGCTGCCCCGGTCGCGGCGTTCGGCCCGAAGAAGATCGTCAGCAGCACCGCGGCCCGGTGCCTGGCGACCGTGGAACCCCTGTCGGCGCGGACGAAGGTCGGGGTGTCCGACACCCCGGACATCTCCCAGGACGCCCACGAGCGGGGGACTGCAGACGTCAAGGGCGTCGTGCGGAAGCGCCTCGACAAGGCGAAGACCGCGGTGCTCTGCTCGCACGGTCCGGTCCTGCCCGACATCGTCGCGCGGATCGCCACCGACACCGCCGACGACACGACGGCGTTCGACCTGCGGCGTGCCGCCATGCTCTCGGTCGGAGAGTTCGCGGTGATGCACATCGCCGGGCGCAAACTCGTGGCCGTCGAGACGCACCGCAACTCCGTCAGCGTCTGACGCCGCGCCGCAGCAACACCGGCAGCGCAACAGCGCAGCGCAACAGCGCGGCGCAGCAGCGCCGGAGCGACCGCGCGGAGCAACAGCGCCGAGCAGCACCGGCCGGTGGGCAGCGTGCCCCGATCCTGCTCCTGCGCCCTCCCCGGTGTCCGGCGACCCGCACCGAGTGAACGTCGCGTTCACCTCCCGTTCACCGGGGAGCGTCATCCCGGTCACCTCTCGTCCCTACAGTCACTCCCGGGTCAGCACCGGCCCGGGGACCACACAGCGGTCCCACTGCACTTACATTCCCGAAGGGACCCCTGTGAACATCAAGCGAATCGGCTCGATCGCGGCAATCGCGATCGCCGGCGCCGTCGTGCTCTCCTCCTGCGCGGCGAACGAGGATGCTGGCAACGGCGGCAACTCGTCGTCGCCCGCCGCCTCCTCGGGTGTCGACTACTCGAAGCTCTCCGGAACGCTCACCGGCTCCGGCTCCTCCGCACAGCAGACCGCCGAGGCGACCTGGGCCTCCGGCTTCCAGGGTCAGGCCTCCGGCGTCACCGTGAACTACTCGCCCGACGGTTCGGGCGCTGGCCGCAAGAACTTCATCTCGGGTGCCGCGGACTTCGCCGGCTCCGACGCGGCCCTGTCCGAGGACGAGCTCGGCGGCAAGTTCGCCGCCTGCGCCGCGGACTCGAAGGCCATCGACATCCCGGTCTACATCTCCCCGATCGCGATCGCCTACAAGGTCGACGGCGTCTCGGACCTCACGCTGGACGCGAAGTCCATCGCGGGCATCTTCTCCGGCAAGATCACGAAGTGGAACGACTCGGAGATCGCGTCGCTCAACGACGGCGTGAAGCTGCCGGACGCCGACATCACCGTCGTGCACCGTTCCGACGACTCCGGCACGACCGAGAACTTCTCCGAGTACCTGTCGGAGAACGCGGGCGACGCCTGGGGCAAGGAGCCGAGCCAGACCTTCCCGTTCCAGGTCGGTGACGCGGCGGCGAAGACCTCCGGTGTGGCCTCGGCCATGCAGGGCGCCTCGAACGCCATCACCTACATCGACGACTCCGGCGCCGGTGACCTGGACAAGGCCAAGCTCATGGTCGGCGACAAGGCCACCGAGATCTCGGCCGAGGGCGCTGCGAAGGTCGTCGCCGACTCCGACGTCGCGTCGGGTCGCGAGACCAACGACCTCGCCATCCAGATCGACCGCAAGGACACGGCCGAGAACGCCTGGCCGCTGGTGCTCGTCTCCTACGCCATCGCGTGCCAGGAGTACAAGGACAGCGCCAAGGCCGACCTCGTGAAGGCGTACCTCGGGTACGTCGTCTCGGCGGACGCGCAGAAGGCCGCGGCGACGGAGGCCAAGTCGGCCGCCCTGTCGTCCGACCTGGGCGAGAAGGCCGCCGCGGCGGTCAAGTCCATCAAGTAAGTCCGCAAGCGCCCGGACGCCGGTCCCACCCACCTGACCGGCGTCCGGGCTCTCGCCCGTCGTGACGCGAGTCGCCGGAGCGAGCTGCCGGAACCGGCGGCCTCCCGCACCGGTCACGGCCCTGACGCTCCACCTCTCCCCCGAACCCCTCGCGCTCACCCGGCGCGATCCTCCGACAGGAGCCCCATGACGACCGCACCGGTCCGAGACCAGGACATCGCCACCCCGTCCAAGCCGAAGGCCGTCGTCCGCATCGGCGACCGGGTGTTCTCCGCCGCCTCCGTCGCAGCCGGCAGCCTGATCCTCTTCGTCCTCGTCCTCGTCGCGGCGTTCCTCGTCTGGCAGAGCATCCCGGCCTTCAACGCCGAAGCGGGCACCCTGCCGAACAGCGCTGCGAACTTCTGGACCTACGTCGGCCCGCTGGTCTTCGGCACGGTCTGGTCCGCGTTCCTCGCGCTGATCATGGCGGTCCCGCTCGCGATCGGCATCGCGCTCTTCATCTCGCACTACGCACCGCGTCGCCTGGCACCCGTCCTGGGCTACGTCATCGACCTGCTGGCCGCGGTGCCGTCGGTCGTCTACGGCCTCTGGGGCATCGTCGTCCTGGCCCGTTTGGTGAAGCCGCTCTACGCGTTCCTCAACGAGCACTTCGGCTGGATCCCGCTGTTCTCGGGTCCGCTGTCCGGCACGGGTCGCACGATCCTCACCGCGTCGATCGTCCTCGCGGTGATGGCCATCCCGATCATGACCGCGGTCATGCGCGAGATCTTCCTGCAGGCGCCCACCCTCAACGAGGAAGCGGCCCTGGCCCTCGGCGCGACGCGCTGGGAGATGATCCGGATGTCGGTCCTGCCGTTCGCCAAGTCCGGCATCGTGTCGGCGATCATGCTCGGCCTGGGTCGTGCGCTCGGCGAGACGATGGCGATCGCCCTGGTGCTGTCCGTGTCGACGAACATCACCTTCCAGCTCCTCACCCCGCTGAACCCGTCGACCATCGCGGCGAACATCGCCCTGCAGTTCGCCGAGGCCTCCGGGACGGCCCTGAACGCGCTCATCGCGTCCGGCCTGATCCTCTTCGTCATCACCCTGGTCATCAACATGCTCGCGCGGTACATCGTCCGCAAGCGAGTGTCCTGACGGGAAAGGTCGCACCCCGATGTCCCTCGCACTCCGTCAGCCCACCGGCAACGTCTTCGCCAACGGCAAGCTCCACAAGTCCGTCCCGTGGCTGCTGCTCCTCGGCAGCTGGGTCGCCCTCGCCCTGGTCTTCGCCCTGCTCAACGCGGGCGGCGCCACGAAGGACTTCAACGTCGTCGCCGCGGTGTTCCTCGGCACGGTCCTGTTCGACGTCCTCATCGTCGTGGTCTCCCGCATCGTCGAGGGTGGTCGCAAGGCCGTCGACCGGCTGATCACCTCGCTGGTCATCACCGCCTTCGTGATCGCGGTCCTGCCGCTGGTGTCGCTCCTCTGGACGGTCCTGGCCGACGGGCTGGCACGATTCGACGCGCAGTTCTTCTCGTACTCGATGCGCGGGGTCATCTCCGAGGGCGGCGGCGCGGTGCACGCGCTGATCGGCACGCTCGAGATCACCCTGTTCGCGGCGCTCATCAGCGTCCCGATCGGTCTGCTCACCTCGATCTACCTGGTCGAGTACGGCACGGGCATCCTCGCCCGGGGCATCACCTTCTTCGTGGACGTGATGACCGGCATCCCCTCGATCGTCGCCGGTCTGTTCGCCTACTCGCTGTTCGCGCTGTTCCTCGGCCCGGGTGCCCGGTTCGGCCTGGTCGGTTCGGTCGCCCTCGCGGTGCTGATGATCCCGATCGTCGTGCGCTCCACCGAAGAGGTCCTGAAGATCGTGCCGATGGAGCTCCGCGAGGCCTCGTACGCCCTGGGGGTGCCGAAGTGGCTGACGATCGTCAAGGTCGTCCTGCCCACGAGCCTCGCCGGCATCACGACCGGTGTCATGCTCTCGATCGCCCGCGTCATCGGTGAAACCGCTCCGCTGCTGGTCACCGCCGGGTTCACGTCGAGCATGAACTACGACCTGTTCAAGGACCCGATGATGACGCTGCCTGTGTTCGCGTACACGCAGTACTCGCAGCAGGGCGCCAACCCGGTGCCGTTCGTCGACCGGGCCTGGACCGCGGCGCTGCTCCTCATCCTCATCGTGATGCTGCTCAACCTGCTGGCCCGCTTCATCACCCGTCTCTTCGCGCCCAAGCTCCCCCGCTAGCCTCCCCCGCCAGCGCGACAGCAACCCGACGACCACCCAACCCAGAAGGATCCACGTGTCCAAGCGCATCGAGGTCGACGGCCTCAACGTCTTCTACTCGAAGTTCAAGGCGGTCGAGGGCGTCGACATGACGATCGAGCCCCGCACCGTCACCGCCTTCATCGGTCCGTCCGGCTGCGGCAAGTCGACGTTCCTCCGCACGCTGAACCGCATGCACGAGGTCATCCCCGGCGCCTACGTCGAGGGTTCCGTCAAGATCGACGGCGACGACCTGTACGCCCCGGGCGTCGACCCGGTCATCGTCCGCCGCCAGGTCGGCATGGTCTTCCAGCGTCCGAACCCGTTCCCGACGATGTCCATCAAGGACAACGTGCTGGCCGGCGTGAAGCTCAACAACAAGCGCGTCTCGCGCTCCGAGGCCGACGACATCGTCGAGCGGTCGCTGCAGGGCGCGAACCTGTGGAACGAGGTCAAGGACCGTCTCGAGAAGCCCGGCATGGGCCTCTCCGGTGGTCAGCAGCAGCGTCTCTGCATCGCCCGTGCGATCGCGGTGCAGCCGGACGTGCTGCTCATGGACGAGCCGTGCTCCGCGCTCGACCCGATCTCGACGCTCGCCATCGAGGACCTCATCGAGGAGCTGAAGAAGGAGTTCACGATCGTCATCGTGACCCACAACATGCAGCAGGCCTCGCGCGTCAGCGACAAGACGGCGTTCTTCAACATCGCCGGCACCGGCCAGCCGGGCCACCTCATCGAGTACGACGACACCGCGACGATCTTCTCGAACCCGTCCGTCAAGTCGACCGAGGACTACGTCTCGGGTCGCTTCGGGTGATCGACGCCACGGCCGTCTGCGGACGGTCCAGCCGGGAGGCCCGGTGCACGTCCGCCACGGACGGCACCGGGCCTCCTGCGTTGCGTCCACGACCGCCCCGCCGCCGGACACGACGAGGCCGACCGGACACGACGAGGCCGACCGGACACGACGAGGCCGACCGGACCCGACGAGGCCGACCGCACTCGACGAGCCACCGGCCCCGACGAGACTGCCCCGCACACGACGACGCCCCCGTGACCGATGTGGTCACGGGGGCGTCGTCCTGAACCGTCAGGGGCCGGTCACGCCTCGGACGTGGGGACGGCGACGACCGGCTTGGTCGTGGGCTGCTTCGAGCCCCCGGCCGGCTCGACCGTGATGCCGATCATGTCGCCGTTGCCCATGGTGCCGCGGAGGACGGCCGAGCGGACGCCACCGTCGACGTCGTCCATCAGGCCGGCTGCGGTGATCGTGCCGCCGGAGTCCGGCGACCCGATGTACCAGAGCTCGTACGTCTTGTCCTTCGGCGCCGCACTGACACCGTCGAGGATGACCGCGGACCGCTGCAGCTGCCCGGACCACACGACGGTGGCGGTGCCGCCGCCCTTGACCTTGGCGGTGCTGCGCTGGAAGTCCGGGGCCGCGTAGATCTGGTCGAGGCCGGAGGCGGCCTGCGTGGTCGCCGGCGCTCCCCCGTCGTCCTGCATCAGCGTGCCGCCGACGCCGAACCCGACGCTGAGGAGCACGACGGCGCCGGCCGCGGCCATGCTGAGCATCGCGGCGGGACGCTGGAACCAGCGGGCCCGAGCGGTCGATACGGCGCGACCCGGAGCGGGCCGCAGGTCGGTGACCGGTGTGGCGGGCGTGACGTCCGGGGCGGACGTGTGGCGGGCCTCCCGGACGGGTTCCGGCATGACGCGGGAGTCGTCCAGGGCGGGCAGCTGCGGCGTGGTCTGGATCTTCGCCAGCAGCGAGGTCTTGAGCGACGCGGACGGCTCGATCGGGGACACCGCGAAGGCGAGGGCCAGCGCGGTCTCGCGCAGGGAGTCGGACTCGCGCTGCAGCTCCGGGGATTCGGACAGTGCCCGCTCGACGGAGGCACGCTCGTCGTCGGTCAGTGCGTTCAACGCGTGCGAGCCGGTCATCAGCTCGGGGTCGTCGTGACGGTCGGTCATGACGTCACCCCCATCTCGTCGCGGAGTCGGATCATCCCGTCGCGGAGACGGGTCTTGACGGTGCCGATCGGCACCCCGAGCTTCTCAGCCATCTCGCTGTGCGAGAACCCGCCGTAGTAGGCGAGCTGCACGGCCTGACGCTGGAACTCGGTGAGGCGGGACAGTGCCCGGCTGACGCGTTCGTGTTCGAGTCGGATCTCGACGGACTCGGAGACCGAGTCGAAGTCGGTCTCGAAGTCGCGGATGCCGATCTTGGTGTCGCGGTCACGGGAGGACTGCGACGCCCGGACCCGGTCGACCGCTCGGCGGTGCGCCATCGTGAGGACCCAGCTGGCGGCACTGCCGCGGGCCTGGTCGAAGCGGGTGGCCTGCTGCCAGACCTCGAGGAAGACCTCCTGCGTGACCTCTTCCGACTGGGCGCGGTCCTTGAGGAGCCGCGTCACGAGTCCGAGGACCCGACCGGAGAGTTCGTCGTACAGGTCGGCGAAGGCAGCCTGGTCACCGGTCGCGACCCGACTGAGCAGGTCGTCCGCCGACACCGGCTCCGGCGCGGCGGGAGTCCAACCATCCATGTCGCCTTCCACGAGAGTGAGCATTGCAGGTTTTCCTCCTTCCCGTGTGTACGGCGTCCACCGCGCGCTCTGGACAGAGCGCTCGGCGACTGCGGTCGCGGTGGTCATCAGCTGGTCCCGTTCGGATCGGGTCGCGGCAGCGGTCGCTGCGCGGATGGTGCCGGTCGGTGTGACGAGGTCCCCGGACGACCCACAGGGAATTGACCCGCGAGCGGGCCCGGGTCGTCCGGGGACCTCGTGTGGGACGTCTTGCGACTCCCACGGTGATGATTCGGCACCGTCGCCCCGTCGGATTGGGTCGGGGCGGAAATGCGTGAGGAACGCTTCGGATCGAGGTGGGTCGCTGTCGGACCGGGGTGGGCCGACGGTGTGGGCCGGGACGCGCCTCCCGGCCGGTCGCTCCGCGCGTGACGAATCGGGTGACGGCGCCCACGTGCCGGTGCGCGCGACGGCGCGCCCGGGGGTCGGATCTGTCCACCGAGAGTGAACACCTGGGGACGACGCGGCGGACGTCTCGTACACTTGGAGACGCCGGGCCGCAGCAAGCCCCGGGCTCCAATATTCGCCGCTTCGAGCGGCCTCGCGCCGAGAGGCGCTTTCTGCGGCCCGGTCTTCTCATGTCCGGATCCGGACGGCTCCCACGCCACGGCCGGGAGGCGCGTCAGCGGTCGGGCCGTCGGCTCACCGCCGTGGGTGGCTGCGTCCGTGTCGGGCCGTGCCCTCCGGGGCTGTGTCAGGCCGTGCCCGCCGCGCCGGCCGCGTCAGTCCAGGCTCTCGCGACGCCACAGCGCCGCCGCGGCCGACAGGTCCTCGGCCAGCTCCGCCAGCCGGAAGGCGCGCGTCGTCAGCGCCGAGGCACGCTCCGCTGCCGAGACGTCGGCGTCGTCCGCCACCGAGGTCGCACCCGCCGCCGTCAGCCGCGCGAACGCCGCTCCGCGCTCGAGCGCCACCGCGAAGTCCCCGGTGTAGAGACCATGCAGGATCCGGTCCGACAGGGTCAGGATCTCCGCCGGACCCGTCGGTTCCTCGGCACCCGCGACCGCCTGGTCGATCGTGCCGATCAGCTCCGTGCCCCGCTCGAAGAGGTACGCGATCTCCTCCGGGTTCTGCCGGATCACGGTGCGGACCAGGTAGATCCGCCACAGCGCCCCGGGCAGGGTGTGCGGACCCACGCGGGCCCACAGCTCCGCGATCGCCTCGATGCCGTGCACGTCCGTGTAGGTGACCAGGCGCTCGACGACGGCCGGGTCCGGGTCCGCGCGCACCCGGTGCAGCAGGGCGTTGGCGGTGTCGTGGGCGACGCGGTTGACCAGCGCCGGGTCCTCACCACCCTGGAGGGCAGCGAACTCGGCATCGGTGAACTGGACGGGACGGTGGTGTTCGCGAGGCACCGCGACAGTGTAGGCGCTGCTCTCCCGATACCCTTGGGGGCGAGGGCCTCTAGCTCAGTTGGTAGAGCACCGGACTTTTAATCCGAGGGTCGTGGGTTCGAGCCCCACGGGGCCCACCTCTCTGCTCCCCGCACTCCCCCAAGGTGACGAGTGTTCGCTTCCGGCTCGCAGCCTCCTAAGATCGAGGCATGCGCGATCGCCCAGCGGGTCGGATCGGTTCGCTCGACGGCCTGCGTGGTGTCGCCGCGGCCGTCGTCCTGATCCACCACTCACTGCTGACGATCCCGTCCTTCGCGAACGGCAACCTCCACCTGCCCGTCCCGGAGAGCCGGTCCTGGCTGGTGTACACACCCCTGCACGTCTTCTGGGCTGGCGGCGAGGCCGTCTTCGTCTTCTTCGTCCTCAGCGGGTTCGTGCTCACGCTGCCGGCACTCCGTCGCACCCAGGACTGGATCGCGTACTTCCCCGCGCGACTGGTCCGGCTCTACGTCCCAGTGGTGGCCTCGGTCCTCGTCGCGCTGGTCCTGTTCCTCGTCGTCCCCCGGACGGGCGACCCGGGCGAGTCCGCCTGGGTGGCCCGGCACGCGGACACCCTCAGCCTGCACGGGCTCGTCGGGGACCTGACGCTGCTCTCGCCGACCCGGATGAACAGCCCGCTCTGGTCCCTCACGTGGGAGGTCGCCTTCTCGCTCCTCCTGCCGCTGTTCGTCTCGATCGCCGCCCTCACGCGCCGACACTGGTGGATCACGGCGCTCGTCGCGGCGCTGCTGTCGACCGCCGGGCACCCGCTCCGCCTGCAGTGGCTGACGTACCTGTCGATGTTCCTGGTCGGCTCGGCCGTGGCCGCCGGCTGGGAGCGCATCCGGCAGGTCCGGCGGCTGGTCGGTTGGGTGCTGCTCGTGGCGAGCGTGCTCGGGCTGACCTGCGGGTGGTGGTACCCGCGGGAAGCCCCCGGCGCGGTGTTCGGGTCGACGGTGATCCTGCTCTCCGCCGTCGTGCTGGTCGTGCTCGCGGGCAAGTGGCTCCCCGCCGAGCGCGTGCTGCTCGGCTCGGTCCCGCGGACGCTCGGCCGGATCTCCTTCAGCCTCTACCTGGTCCACGAGCCGATCGCCGTCAGCATCGCGGAGCTGGTACCGGACGCACACCCGTGGATCGCCCCGCTCCTGACGGTCCCACTCGCACTCGTCGCGGCGGTGTTCTTCGCCCGGTTCGTCGAACTGCCGGCACACCGCTTGGCGAAGCAGGTCTCCCGGCGTCTCTCCGGTGATCCCTCGGCCGCTCGCGGACGACGTGCCGCCGGGGTGGCCGAGGCCACGGGCACCTCCGGCGGGCACCGGACACCCACACCGACGGATCCGTAGGCTCCGCACCGTGTCGACTCGGAGCAACGGCGGTGCTGGCCGTGCCCGGCGGCCGAGGACGGTCGCGATCGCCCTGGCAGTGCTCGGGGTCGCCGTCTCGGTCGCCCTGCCGTCCTCGGCCCCGCGGTCGTCGTGTCCGCCGGACCAGGAGCGCGCGAGTGCCGCGACGGCCAGGGCGCTGGCGGCGGGTTCACGGGTCCTGGTCATCGGGGACTCGTACACCCGGGGACGCGGCTCGTCCGACGGCATGACGGGGTGGGCGCAGATGCTCTCCGTCGACTCCGGGTGGGACAGCACGATCGACGGGCGTCCCGGCACCGGGTACGTGAACCCCGGCCCCGGTCGTTCCCGGTCCGACACCTACCTGCCGCGGATCGTCGCCGACGCGGATGCCGATCCCGACCTCGTGATCGTGCAGGGCAGCCAGAACGACTGGACCGTGAGCGAGGCCGACCTCCGCCGACGGGTCGAGGAGACACTCGGGCAGGCGGTCGCCCAGTGGCCCCGCGCGCTGCTCGTCGCCATCGGCCCGTCGGCACCACGTCCACGCGCCGACTCGACGGGCAGCATCGACGCCGCGGTTCGCGCCGGTGCGCGATCGGCCGGTGTGCCGTACATCGACCCCGTCGCGGAGCACTGGTTCACCTCCGTGAACAGTCCGGCGTACGCGGCGTCGGACGGCGAGCACCTGAACGACGCCGGCTACCGGTACCTCGCGCGCCGCATCGACACCGCGTTGCATTCCGTCGGCTCGACCTCCCCGGAGTGCCGCGCCCGCTGAACCTCGTGGCCCGATCGGCAGTTCGCACCGCGGACAGGATGCTCGTTGTGGGGGTACCCCGGCACGGCGACGATGTGATGTGGTGCTGACATGCCCAGCCCCACCATGGACTCCGCACCGCACGACGACGTCTTCACCCGTACACAGATCGTCGACGCGATGATCCGGGTGCTCCACGAACTGCCCCTGCACGAAGTCACCCCCGCCCGCGTCGCCGACGAGGCGGACGTCACCATCGCGACCCTCGGCGCGTCGTTCCCGAGCTGGGACGGCCTGCTGCTGGCGACGATCGACCGGTGGAACGACCGCCGCACCACGCCGCTGATGCCCCTCGCCGCCGAGTTCGGGACCATCCGGTTCCTCCGCGCGATCGTCACCGCCAACGTCGACGACCCGTCGCTGATGCGCTTCCTGACCTCGACGCTGAACATCGCCGCAGCGCCGAAGCACCCGCTCGCGCCGATGCTGCACATCCGCTGGCGCAAGTTCCACGGCTTCGTGCAGCAGAGCCTCATGCAGGACATCGCCGCCGGTCGGGAGCCGCACACGATGGAACCGTCCCGCGGTGCCGAGCAGCTCCTGGCCACGTACGAGGGGCTCCAGCTGCAGTCCATGGTCCGGCCGGAGATGGACCTGCTCGAGTCGTTCGACCGTGCGGTGACGCGTCTGCGCGAGGGATGGTCCCGCGAGTACGTGCCGCCGGTGTGGGACCTGGGCCGCGCCAGCTGACGTCTCGGGGTACAAGTCGTCCCCAGGTGATCCATGGCCGGCACTCTGTCCACATCAGTGCACCGCTCAGCCGGCTGGTGGATTCGCCTCGATATGGTCGTTCCTGGTTCCGCTCACCGCGGGACACCAGCACTGAACGAACCACACCGAACGGGGTACATCGTGATCGAGCCCATCGACGCCACGCAGACCAGCTCCACCGGTGACGCGCGCCGCCTCGTGGAGCTCGCGGCCGCCACCGGGACGACCATGAGCGACGAGCTGCTGCTCGACGCGCTGCGGCGCGGGGCCGCGGTCAGCGTCCGCCACATCCGCAAGGACTTCACCGAGGTCGCGACCGCCACCGCCGTGCTCGGCTACGTCGTCCGCCAGCGCAAGGACTTCCTCGCGCTGCGCGGCGATGACCCGGCGTGGGCGCAGGAGATCGGTCGCTACCCCAGCGAGTCACTCGCCGTCGAGGCCCTGCGGATGCGCCGGGGCTGACCGGAGGCAAGCAAGCCGGCTGACGGTCAGGACCAGACGCGGCGGATCCCCCACGAGCCCGTCCAGGACTCGTCGGCGCGCAGCCAGCGCAGCCCCTCGCCCGAGTTCAGGGCGTCGGCGGGTGCGGTCATCGGCTCGACGGCGACCGCCAGCCCCTTGCCGTCACCGCGGGGGAACTCGCGCGACGTGAAGACCTGCACGTAGGGGAACGAGGCGTCCTGCCACAGCTCGACACCGTCGCCCTCCGGCCCGTGCAGGGTCGTGCGGCGGGTGCCCTCGTCGTCGGGCGTCACGTCCGTGTAGGCGGTGTCCAGGTCGGAGTCGCCCGCACGGCGGCCCGCGCGGAGGTCCAGGTCGGTGCCCGCGACGGGCTGCGTGCCGTTCGGGATCTTCCGGTCGTCGACGGTGAACGCCGTCGCGGCGTCCAGCCGGATGACCAGGTCCTCGGCCGGGGTGTCACCGGCGCGCAGGTACGGGTGCGACCCGATGGCGAACGGTGCCGGGCGACCCGAGCGGTTCGTCACCGTGTGGGTGATCCGGATGCCGTCCTCGACCAGCTCGTGGTGCACGCGGGTCTCGAGGGTGAACGGCCAGCCGTGCTGCGGGTGGATCGTGGCCTGCTGCTCGATCGACGACTCGGTCTGGTCCACCACGCGGTACGGCGCGAAGCGGAGCAGCCCGTGCGAGGCGTTGCCGTACTTCGGCTCCGAGATGTCCAACTGCTGGGTCGCCCCGTCGAGCTGCCAGGCACCACCGGCGACGCGGTTCGGCCACGGTGCGAGCACGATGCCGTTCGCCCCGGCCGGAGCCTCGCTGGCGGGGAACGGCTCGGTGAGGTCGAAGCCCGCGACCCGGAGTTCGCGGATGCCGGCGGCCACCTCGGTGACGACGGCCTCGACGACACCGTCCCGTCCGGCGTGCCGCAGGTGGTACTGACCGCCCGTGGGGGCTGCTGTGCTGGCCGCTGTGCTCATGGTGCCTGCTTCCTCTCCGATGCGCGGGTCGTCCCCGCTGGTCCGTCCGCGACGACCACGTGGACGCCGGCCGCCCAGATCAGGTCGACCGCGTCCGCGCTGACGCCCGCGGTGACGACGACGTCGACGTCCTGCAGCGTGCTCACCACGCCGATGTCGGCCCGGCCGAACTTCGACCCGTCCGCGACGACGACGGTACGCCTGCCCGCCGCCGCGAGGACCCGCTTCGCCTCGGTCTCGGGCAGGTTCACGTTGGTCAGGCCGTGCGCCACGTCGAGCCCGGTGCCGCCGAGGAACACCAGGTCCGCGGACAGCATCGGCAGCACGGTCGCGTTGAACGGTGCGACGAGCGAGTGCTGCAACGGCCGGAGCGTGCCCCCGGTGACGACGACGGTGAACCGGGGGACGGCCCGTTCGAGCGCGAGTGCGGTGGTGAGCGAGTTCGTGACGACCGTGACGTCGACCAGGTCCTCGCGGGCGACCAGCGCTTCGGCGACGGCCGCGGGCGTGGTGCCGACGTCGAGGACGATGCACTGTCCGGAGCGCACCAGGTCCGCCGCGGCACGGCCGATCGCGGCCTTGGCGGTGCTGTTCTCGACGGCGGTCTCCTCGAGCGGGCGCTCGCGCGACCCGGCCCCGAGGCGGACGGCACCGCCGTGCACCCGGCGGATCCGGGCCTCCCGGTCGAGCGCAGCCAGGTCCTGGCGGACCGTCACCTCGCTCGTGCCGACGGCGGCGGCCAGCGCCGCGGTCCGGACCATTCCCGGGGCACCGTCCAGGAGCGCGACGATGCGGTCCTGCCGCAGCAGCGCGGGCAGGACGGGAGGCTCGTCAGACGTCACAGCACGAGTTTCGTCTGCTTCCACTTGCTTTCGCAACCCTTCGCGCGCGGGTAGAGTGCAGCGGTGATCACGAAACGTGCGACGACGCTCGCGGACGGCCGCGACCTCTTCTACTTCGACGACGCCGACTCGACGCTGCCCGCCGAGCGCAGCATCGACGAGCGCGTCCTGGACCCGCGGCCGGCGACGGCCCGGATGCGCCAGGACGTCCTGACCGGCGAGTGGGTGTCGATCGCGAGCGCGCGGCAGAACCGGGTGTTCCTGCCGCCCGCCGACCAGGACCCGCTCGCGCCGCAGACGGCCGCGAACCCGTCCGAGATCCCGAGCCGGTACGACGTCGCGGTGTTCGAGAACCGGTCGCCGTCCTTCGGGCCGGACCTGGTCGGCGACGACGCGCCGTCGTCCCTCGAGTCACTGTCGGACGTCGGCCTGAACCGGCAGCTCCGCTCGGTCGGCCGCTGCGAGGTCGTCTGCTTCTCCCCCGAGACCAGCGGCTCGTTCGCGTCCATCTCCGAGTCGCGTGCACGCACCGTCGTCGAGGCCTGGGCCGACCGCACCGCCGCACTGTCCGCGATGCCCGGCATCCAGCAGGTGTTCCCGTTCGAGAACCGGGGCGAGGCGATCGGCGTCACCCTGCACCACCCGCACGGCCAGATCTACGCGTACCCGTACGTGACCCCGCGCACGCAGCGGCTGCTGTCCTCGATCGAGCGCTTCGGCCCGGACCTGTTCGAGCAGCACCTGGCGAACGAGCGCGGCTCCGAGCGGGTCGTCCTCGCCGGCGAGCACTTCACCGCCTTCGTGCCGTTCGCCGCGCGCTGGCCCGTCGAGATCCACATGCTGCCGCACCGCCACGTGCCGGACTTCGCCGGGCTCACCGACGCCGAGAAGGACGAGCTCGCGCACCTGCACCTGCGGCTCACCCGCGGTCTCGACGCCCTCTACGGCGATCCGACCCCGTACATCGCCGCGTGGCACCAGGCCCCGGTGCACACCGGCCGCGACACCGTGCGGCTGATGCTGCAGATCACGTCCCCGCGTCGGTCGGCGGACAAGTTGAAGTTCCTGGCCGGCAGTGAGGCCGCGATGGGCGCCTGGATCGGGGACCTCGTCCCGGAGAAGGCCGCCGAGTTCATCCGAGGAGGGATCGAGCGAGCATGACGTTCCAGCAGGTGTTCGGGTACGAGCCGGCGGTGCGGTACTCCGCCCCCGGCCGCGTCAACCTGATCGGTGAGCACACCGACTACAACGACGGGTACGTGCTGCCCTTCGCGATCGACCGCCGCACCACGTCGGACATCGCGCCGCGCGAGGACCGGGTCATCCGCGTCGCGTCGTCGTTCGACCCGGAGGGCGGCCCGGTGTCGCTGTCCCTCGACGAGCTCGACCCCGCCCGCATGACGGGTTGGTCGGCGTACGTCTTCGGCATCGCCTGGGCGCTGCGCGAACAGGCCGGGGCGGACCTGTCCGGCCGCACCGGGTTCGACGTCTTCATCGACTCGGACGTTCCGGTCGGCGCGGGCCTGTCGTCGAGTGCCGCGATCGAGTGCGGTGTCGCCCTGGCGTTCACCGACCTGTGGGAGCTCGGGCTCGACCGGAAGACCCTGGCCCGCGTCGGCCAGTACTCCGAGAACCACGCCGTCGGTGCCCCCACCGGCATCATGGACCAGTCCGCGTCGCTGCTCGGCGAACAGGACGCCGTCGTGTTCCTCGACTGCCGCACGCTCGACACCGCCGTGGTGGACCTGGCGCTCGAGGCGAACGACCTCGAGATCCTGGTCGTCGACACCCGCGTCGAGCACGCCCACGCGACCGGCGGCTACAAGGCCCGTCGTGACTCGTGCGAGAAGGGTGCCCAGGTGCTCGGCGTGCCGGCCCTCCGCGACGTGTCGGTCGACGACCTGCCCCGCGCCCAGGAGCTGCTCGACGACGAGACCTTCCGTCGGGTGCGTCACATCGTCACTGAGGACCAGCGCGTCCTCGACACCGTCCGGACGCTGCGCGAGCAGGGACCCCGGGCCATCGGCTCGTTGCTCGTCGCCTCGCACGAGTCGATGCGCGACGACTTCGAGATCTCGGTGCCGGAGCTCGACCTGGCGGTGTCGACCGCCGTCGAGCACGGAGCCGTCGGCGCGCGCATGACCGGTGGCGGGTTCGGTGGCGCGGCCATCGCGCTCGTCGACCGGGAGGCCCGTGACCGGATCGCCGCGGCCGTCACCGCCGCCTTCGCCGCCGCCGGGTACCGCGAGCCGACCGTGTTCACGGTGCACGCGGCGCAGGGCGCGCGCCGCGACGCGTAGCGCGCGGGCCGGCCGCCGCCGCGCCCGCGGCGCCTACGCACAACAGCAACCGCCTCGCACCACGGGAAACCGTGGCGCGAGGCGGTTCCCGTTGTGCGGGTGCCAACGGCACCACGGCCGGGCCGGCGCCGCCGTCCTCGGCGCGCGCCGCGCCTCCCGGCCGCCGCGCCGGCCGAGGCTCGGCCTGGCGGGCTCGACGCCGGCGGCCAGCGCCGCGCCGCGCAGGGCGAGGCTCGGCCACCGGCCGCGCCTGCACCTACGCACAACAGCAACCGCGCCGCACCACGGGAAACCGTGGCGCGAGGCGGTTGCCGTTGTGCGGGTGCCAACGGCACAACGGCCGGGCCGGCGCCGCCGTCGTCGGCGCACGCCGCGCCTCCCGGCCGCCGCGCCGACCGAGGCTCGGCCTGGCGGACTCGACTCGGCGCACGTGCGCCGCATTCTGTCCGCACGGCCGAGGCTCGGCCTGGCGGACTCGACTCGGCACGCGTGCGCCACAACCTGTCCGCAGGGGCGAGGCTCGGCAGCGCGGCTAGTGCAGGTGGCGCTCGGCGGCCTCGACGACGTTCTTCATGAGCATCGCGCGGGTCATCGGACCGACACCGCCCGGCGTCGGCGAGAGGAACCCGGCGACCGAGGCGACCGCAGGGGCCACGTCGCCGCGGAGCTTGGCCTTGCCCGTGCCCTCGTCGAGCACGCGACTGATGCCCACGTCGATGACCGCCGCGCCCGGCTTCACCCAGTCCGGCTGCACCAGCCCGGCGACCCCGGCGGCCGCCACGATGATGTCGGCACGGCGGCACTCGGCGGCGACGTCCTCGGTGAGCGAGTGCGTCAGCGTGGCGGTGGCCTCGAGGCGGGTGAGGAGCAGACCGAGCGGCCGGCCCACGGTCAGACCCTGGCCGATGATCGTGACGTGCTGGCCCCGGATCGGGATGTCGTACGCCTCGAGCATCGCGACGATGCCGCGCGGGGTGCACGGCAGCGGGGCGTCGATCGTGCCGGCACCACCGGGGACGGCGAGCACGAGCTCGCCGAGGTTCGTCGGGTGCAGGCCGTCGGCGTCCTTCGCGGGGTGCATCAGCTCGAGCATCGGGATCGGGTCGATCCCCTGCGGCAGCGGGAGCTGCACGATGAACGCGGTGACCCGGGGGTCGTCGTTCATCTGCAGGATCGCCCCGCGGATGTCCGCGGCGCTGGCGGTCTCCGGCAGGTCGATGCGGATCGAGTCGAGCCCGATCTGCGCCGAGTCGCGGTGCTTGCCGGCGACGTAGGACACCGAGCCGGGGTTCTGTCCGACCATGATCGTGCCGAGACCGGGCCGGAAGCCGTGGTCGTGCAGCCGGTCGATGCGGATCTTCAGGTCGTCGAGCGTCCGGGCGGCGAGGGCGGTGCCGTCGATGCGCACTGCGGAGCCCTCCCCTGCCCACCGCTCGGCGGGCAGGGGAACCGTCGTGTCGCTCACGCGTAGAGCGGGAACGCGTCGGTCAGGGTCTTCACCCGGGCCGAGAGTGCTGCCACGTCGGGGTTCGGCATCAGCGTCAGCGCGATGATGTCCGCGACCTCGGCGAACTCGGCGTCGCCGAACCCGCGGGTCGCCAGCGCCGAGGTGCCGATGCGGACACCCGAGGTGACCATCGGCGGACGCGGGTCGAACGGCACCGAGTTGCGGTTCACGGTGATGCCGACCTCGTGCAGGAGGTCCTCGGCCTGCTTGCCGTCGACCTCGGACTCGCGCAGGTCGACGAGCACCAGGTGCACGTCGGTGCCGCCGGTGAGGACGTCGATGCCCGCACCCTTGGCGTCGGGCTGGGTCAGACGGGCCGCGAGGGCCTGGGCGCCGCGGATGGTGCGCTCCTGGCGGTCCTTGAACTCCGGGGTGCCGGCGAGCAGGAATGCGGTGGCCTTCGCCGCGATGACGTGCATGAGCGGGCCACCCTGCTGCCCCGGGAAGACGGCCGAGTTGAGCTTCTTGAACAGCGTCTCGTCGTTGGACAGGATGATGCCCGAGCGGGGGCCGGCGAGGGTCTTGTGCACGGTCGAGGAGACGACGTGTGCGTGCGGGACCGGCGACGGGTGCAGACCCGCGGCGACGAGACCGGCGAAGTGCGCCATGTCGACCCAGAGCTTGGCGCCGACCTCGTCCGCGATCTCTCGGAACTTCGCGAAGTCCAGCTGGCGCGGGTACGCCGACCAGCCGGCGATCAGGACCTTCGGCTGGTGCTCGATGGCCTTGGCGCGGATGTCGTCGTAGTCGACCTCGAAGGTCTCCGGGTCGACGCCGTACGAGACGGCGTTGTAGATCCGGCCGGAGAAGTTCAGCTTCATGCCGTGGGTGAGGTGACCACCGTGGGCGAGCTCGAGGCCCAGGATGGTGTCCCCGGCCGAGGCGATGGCGTGCAGGACGGCGGCGTTCGCGGTCGCGCCGGAGTGCGGCTGGACGTTGGCGTACGCAGCACCGAAGAGCGCCTTGGCACGGTCGATGGCGAGCTGCTCGGCGACGTCGACGTACTCGCAGCCGCCGTAGTAGCGCTTGCTGGGGTAGCCCTCGGCGTACTTGTTGGTCAGGACGGAGCCCTGCGACTCGAGGATCGCGCGCGGCACGAAGTTCTCGGAGGCGATCATCTCGAGGAAGTCGCGCTGACGCCCGAGCTCCTGCTGCAGGACGGCGGCGATCTCCGGGTCGACCTCGGAGAGGGGGGCGTTGAAGGACGACTGGGTCGCTGCGGGCGACAGGTCGGTGATGGACACGGGACTCCTCGTTGTCTGGCGCGCCGGGGCGCGACACCGCCGAGCAGACGCACGACGGGGTGGACGATTGGTTGCGGCCCAGGCGTACGGCCGCGCACCGTGTCAGGTGTCGCTTCCCGATGGTGACCCATCCAACGCCAGTCGCGACCCCTCGATCGTACCGAGGCCACCGGTTCGTGTCACCCTTGACTCCATGACCATGCTGAGTCCGGACGTCGACGAGCGGACCTCGGTGCGCGCGGACGTCCCGTGGACGACCGTGGTGTGGGACGACCCGGTCAACCTGATGTCGTACGTCACCTACGTCTTCGAGTCCTACTTCGGCTTCCCGCGCGCGAAGGCCGAGCGGCTGATGCACCAGGTCGACTCCGACGGTCGGGCGGTCGTCGCGACCGGCCACCGCGAGGAGATGGAACGCCACGTGGAGGCCATGCATGGCTACGGCCTGCAGGCGACCGTCGACCGGGCCCCCGCCGCGTGATCCCCTTCGTCCGCCGCGCCGACGGCGTGCACCTCGGACTGGCCGCCGGCGAGCGCGCCGTCCTCACCTCGCTGGTCGAGCAGCTGCGCCAGGTCCTGGACCACGACCTGGCGACGGACCCGGTGGCGGTCCGGATGTTCCCGGACGCCTACCCCGAGGACGACGAGGCCAGCGCCGAGTTCCGCCGCTACACGCAGGAGGACCTGCGCACCGCCAAGTCCGCGAACGCGGCCGTCGTCCACGAGTGGCTGACGGGTTCCCGCGAGGGCGCACTGAGCCGGTCGGACGAGCAGGCGTGGCTCCGGTCGCTGACGGACCTGCGGCTGACGATCGCGGACCGGCTGGGCATCGTCGACCGTGCGACGGCGGACAACGGGCTGGACGGGGACGACGGCAGCGTCGGGCTGCGGGACGTCTACGACTGGCTCGGGTACGTGCAGGAGCACCTGGTCGTCACGATCTCCGCACGCTGACGGGGCCGCCCAGCGGTGCGTCCACCGGACGGGAGGCACGCAGCACGGCCGCCACGGGCCTCCCGTCCGTCCCGCCCCGGTCCCGCAACCGGCGGGTCACCGCCCCAGTAGCTCCCGCCGGTGTGCCCGCGCCCACCCGGAGAGCGGCGTGGCCGCGGTGCCGGTGATCCGCTCGACCTCGTGCGTGAGCACATCGACCCCGTCGAGGCCCCGCCGCGCGACCACGCCGAACTGCTGCCGGAGCCCCTCGGCCTGCCAGGCGGGCATGCCGGTCACGCGCAGCATGCCGCCGAAGACCCGGCTCGGCAGGTGCAGGTAGCGGACGGGCCGACCGAGTCCGGCGCTGAGCTCTCGGGCGACACCGCGGCCGTCGAGCAGTTCCGGCCCGGTCAGGACGGGCTCGTCGCCGTGGTGGACCCCGCCCTGCAGGACCGTGCTGGCGACGCGGGCTATGTCGAGCGTGTCGATCCAGCCGATGACGCCGTCGCCCATCGTCTGTGGGAAGACCCCGCGGCGGATCGCCGGTCCGGAGGGGACCAGGTTCGTCATGAAGCCGGACGGGTGCAGGATCGTGCGTTCCAGGCCGCTCGCCCGGACTGCCCGGTCGATCCGCCAGATGGCACTGGCCCAGGGCATCGGCGAGTGTTCCGCCGCGTCCCCGCCGGAGAGCTGGACGATCGCACGGACCCCGGCGGCACGGGCTGCGTGGACCGCGGTGATGCCGTGCTCCGCCTGGCGTTCGGTGGCGGCGGTGACGATGAACAGCTGGTCGACGCCCTCGAGTGCGGTGGTCAGGGCCTCGCCGTCGTCCAGGTCGGCGAGGCGGGCGTCGATGCCGCGGTCGCGGAAGGCCCGGACCTGGTCGGGGCGGCGGACGACGGCACGGACGTCGGCGCCGTCGGCGTGCAGCATCTCGATGGTCTTGCCGCCGACGTCGCCGGTCCCGCCGGTGACTGCGATGGTGTCGCGCATGGTTCCTCCTGGTGGTGCGGGTCAGACCCTGGTGGTGCGGGCCGGACCCGCAGCGTTTGGTATCAGGTTTCTGATACCGAACGCTACGCCGTACGATCGACGTGTGCCCCGGGAGTTCTCAGCGACGCGAGACGACGTCGACGCCATCGCCGCGTGGACCGTGATCCGGGCCGCCCGCGAACTCGCCCGACGGCTGGCGGCCGAACTGGACCCGCTCGACCTGACCCCGGTCGAGTTCGGCGTCCTCGTGCAGCTCGCCGCGGCCGACGGGCTCAGCCAGGCGGACCTCGCACGAGCGGTGGGCGTCCGACCGCAGAGCATGACGCCGCTCGTCACCGGACTCGGCGAGCGCGGGCTGCTCGACCGGGGCACGGAGCGGGGACGCGGCCGGCTCTCCCGGATCCGACTGACCCCGGCGGGCCGCGACCTGCTGAGCCGGGCGTACCCGGTCGTGCACGCCAGCAACCGGTGGTTCGGCGACGACCCCGACGGCAGCGCCGCCCTCGTCGCGACCCTGCGCCCGCTGCTCGGCGACGCCGGCGACCCGGTCGACGCCCCGGTACCCTGAACCGGTGACCGACCCCACGCCCGAGAACCCCACGCACTGGACCCTCACGCTGGTCTGCGACGACCAGCCGGGCATCGTGCACGCCGTGTCCGGAGCGGTGGTCGCGGCCGAGGGCAACATCACCGAGTCGCAGCAGTTCTCGAGCGCCGACACGAACACGTTCTTCATGCGCCTGCAGGTGATGGCGCCGGTCGACCGGCAGACCTTCCAGGAGTCCCTGGCCCCGGTCGTCGAGCGCTACGGCATGCGCGTCCAGCTCGACGTCGTCGGTCGTCCGATGCGGACCCTCGTGCTCGTGTCGAAGGCCGGGCACTGCCTGAACGACCTGCTCTACCGGCAGCGCGGCGGCCAGCTGCCGATCGACGTGCCCCTGGTGCTGGCGAACCACCCGGACCTGGCCGAGCTGGCGTCGTTCTACTCGGTGCCGTTCGAGCACCGGCCCGTCACCGACGCCGAGTCGAAGGCCGCCATGGAGCGCCGGATCCTCGAGGCGGTGGACGAGCACGACATCGAGCTCGTCGTCCTCGCCCGGTACATGCAGATCCTCTCCCCCGAACTGTGCGCTGCCCTGGCCGGTCGTGCGGTGAACATCCACCACTCGTTCCTGCCGGGCTTCAAGGGCGCGAACCCGTACCGGCAGGCGCACGCCCGTGGCGTCAAGCTCATCGGTGCCACCGCGCACTTCGTCACGAGTGACCTCGACGAGGGGCCGATCATCGAACAGAACGTCGTCCGCGTGGACCACACGAAGGAACCCGCCGAGCTCGTGTCGATCGGGCAGGACGAGGAGTCCCGCACCCTGACCCAGGCCGTGCGCTGGATCGCCGAGGACCGTGTGCTCCTCGACGGTGCGCGCACGATCATCTTCAAGTAGGGCCGGTCATGCGCGACGCACCCCGCAGCCCGATCGACCCCGGTGACGACCACGTCCCGGTGGCCCCGGCCGTCCCGCAGCGACGGATCGACGTCTGGAGCGTCGTCCGGTTCGTCGTCTGCGCCTTCGGCCTGCTGTCCCTGGCGTACTGGGGGTACCTGACCTGGCCGTACCCGTTCCCGGCGCTGTTCTTCATCGTCGGCGCACCGCTGTTCGCCGCGGTGGTCTGGTACTTCTTCCGCTCGCCGCGCTCGCCGATCGAGACCGACGTGGTCGGCAAGACCATCGTCGAGGTCGCCCTCGTCATCGCGGCCGGCGCCACCTGGATCTCGCTCGGCCACCCGGCCGTCGGACTCGTCTTCGTCGTCGTGGCCGCCGTGAGCGGGATCGTCACGGCCCGGCGGGAGACCGCATGAGCGACGCCGGTCTGGAGGCCCGCACCACCCTGGTCCGCGCCGCCCGCCTGGTCGACGGGGCCGGCCCCGTGACGGACGGGTGGGTGCTCGTCGGCGGGGACACGATCCTCCAGGCCGGGACGGGCGTCGCACCGGACGCGGACGAGGTCGTCGACCTCGGCGACGCGACCCTGGTGCCCGGATTCGTCGACCTGCACGGGCACGGCGGGGCGACCCAGGCGTACGAGGACGACGACTTCAGCGCGGCCCTGGCCGCCCACCGGATGCACGGGACCACCCGCTCGGTCGTCAGCCTCGTGGCGAACCCGGTGCCGGACCTGGTGCGCTCGCTCGGCCGGATCCGCGACGTGATGGCGAGCGATCCGCTGCTGCTCGGGGCCCACCTCGAGGGGCCGTTCCTGTCGCCGGACAACAAGGGCGCCCACAACGAGGACTTCCTCGTCGCCCCGACACCCGCCGCCGTCGAGGCGCTGCTCGCCGCAGGTGCGGGCGTGATCCGCCAGGTGACGATCGCGCCCGAACTGCCCGGCGCACTCGACGCGGTCCGCCGGTTCGTCCAGGCCGGGGTGACCGTCGCGGTCGGGCACACCGTCGGCACGTACGAGCAGGCGCGCGCGGCGTTCGACGCCGGCGCGACCGTCCTGACGCACGCGTTCAACGCGATGCCGGGGCTGCACCACCGCCGACCCGGGCCGATCGGAGCCGCCGTCGAGGACGAGCGGGTGACCCTCGAACTCATCCTCGACGGCGTGCACGTGCACCCGGCCGCCGCACGCACGCTGTTCCGCGCCGCCCCCGGGCGGATCGTCCTCATCACCGACGCGATGGGGGCCGCCGGCGCTGCCGACGGCCCCTACCGACTCGGGTCGCTCGACGTCACCGTCACGGACGGCGTCGCGCACGTCACCGGGACGGACACGATCGCCGGCTCCACGCTGACGCAGGACGTCGCGCTGCGGAACGCCGTGCGGCTCACCGGGCAGTCGCTGCCCGACGCCGTGGCGGCCCTGACCAGCGTGCCGGCCCGGGCGATCGGACTCGGCGACCGGTTCGGACGGCTCGCGCCCGGGTTCGCGGCGGACCTGGTCGCGCTGTCACCGGCGCTCGAGGTGCTCCGGGTGTGGGGCGCCGGGCAGCCGCTCGATCAGTAGTACTCGCCCTGCCGGTAGTCCCAGCTCGTGAACGTGTCGGCGAGCAGACCCATGATCCGGTCGACGGCCAGGCCCTTCCGGATCAGCGTCGGCGCCGGGGTCACCGAGCGCTGGCCGTCCTGCTGCGGCACGAGCACACCGGCCGCGTCCACCATCGAGACCATCACGCCCTGTTCGTAGCGGGTCTCGGCGGTCGCCTCCGGCTGGATCGAGGCCACGTAGTCGTCGGCCTCGATGACGACGTCGGCGGACTCGGCGATCCGCTCGCCGATGCCGGCGACGACACCGCGGTTGCCCGTTCCCGACGGGTTGGCGGAACTGGCGAACGCGAAGCGGCCGTGCTGCGTCCAGAGCTCGCGGGCGGCGAGTTCACCGGGGACGCCGAACTTGATCACGAAGCAGGACGTGCCGCGGGTGTCCGTCATGAGCTCGTCGGAACCGTCCTCGGGCAGCGCTGCACGTCCGGCGTCGCTCCACGGCAGGATGCACCCGAGCAGGACGTCCTCGTCCCAGCACCGCTGGTACAGGGCGTCGATCTCGGGGGTGAGCTGGGCGATGGACCGGAGCATCTCGAGCGAGCTGACGAGCACGACACCGGGCTTGTTCCGGTTGCGCTGCTTCGCGTCGAACTTGCGCTCGAGGCCGGCGCGGTCGGTGGTCATCAGGATGTAGCCGACCTTGGTCGGCACGACGGCCAGGCCGCCCGGGCGGAGCAGGGCGTCGACGGCGGTGCGCGGCACGCCCTCGGTCCAGTGCTCGGTGGTCGTGGTGGGGATCGCGGGTGTCTCAGCGCTCATCGGGTTCCTCGTCCGCTCGCAGTTGGCTCCGCCAGACGATCGTCTGACAGCGGGAGCCTAGAGAGCGTTCGGGGGCCGCGGAGCACTCCTGTGGGAAGTCTCCGGAGCCTCGGACCCGGCGGTCGGCGAGGGCGCTCAGCGGACGCGGACGACTGGCCGGTCGGCCGCGGGCTAGCGCCCCTGGCTGCGCGCTGCCCGGCGCTGCGCGAGGAGGCCCTGGACCGCCCAGACGACGAGTCCGACCAGGACGACGACCATCCCGCCGACGATCCAGGCGCCGGCACCGATGTCCGCGTCCCCCGCCGGGCTGTTCGCGTTGCTGACGCCGCCGACGACGAGCATCACGGCCCCGCACACGACGAGGACGATCCCGATCAGGGCGGTGGGGCGGCGACGCTGCATGGCACGAACAGTAGCGCTCGGCGCAGGACCAGCGCGCGGACCGCACTTCAGCTGCCGGGCTTGCGGCGGACGCACTGTGCGAGTCGCTCGAGGTCGGCGGCGACCGCCTCGACGTCCCGCGCGAACGCGGCGTCGTCGAGTTCGATCTGTCGGACGGTGAAGACCACCTCTGCGCCGTCCGGATGCCCGATCACACGGACGGCGTTCCGCACCACGGTCCCGGACGGCAGCGTCACGTCGTGGTCGAGGACACCGAAGTGGTTCCGCTCGACGAACCGGACCACGACCCGCCCCATCGGGGAGTCGACCAGCAGCTCGTCCCCGTCCCGGACGACGGCGCCCTGGGCGAGGCCGGCCGCCCACTCCGGCAGGTTGTCCACGTTCGACGCGTACTCGTAGACGACCTCCGGCGCCGCCGGGATGACCTGACTGACGTGCTGGCTCCGCATGGCGGCATGTTCGCACACGGGGCCGGGTGCCCTGCTAGCGGTCCTGCGGTCGGTCCCGCGGGGCGGTCGCCCACTCGGTGTCCGGCGTCACCCCGACCCGGAGTGACAGCGTGCCACCCCGGTTCACGAAGGACGCCGGCACCCACGACTTCGTCAGCGTCCGACCGTCGAGCCGCGCACCCTGCACGTACTGGTCGGTGCCGGACGACCGGATGACGATCCGCTGCCCACTCGCCCGCCGGATGTCGACCGTGCTGAACGTCGGGCTGCCGATGAGCATCTCGGCCCGTCCCGGCGTCTGCGGGTAGAGCCCGATCGAGGCGAACACGTACCAGGCGCTCATCGTGCCCAGGTCGTCGTTGCCGGGCAGTCCGCTCGGCCCGGTGCCGTAGGCGTCGTCGACGACCCGGCGGACGGTCTCCTGCGTCTTCCACGGCTGGCCGAGCGCGTTGTACATCCACGGCGTGTGGATGTCGGGCTCGTTGGTCGGGTCGAACTTCGTCGCGTCGCCGCCGGTCACCGCGAAGGCACCGGACGCGTCGTGGAAGAAGGCATCGAGGCGTGCCACCGCGGCCGCGTCACCGCCGAGGGCAGCGGACAGGCCGCTGACGTCCTGCGGCACGAGCCAGGTGTACTGCGCACTGGTCCCCTGCGCGAAGCCGACGCCGGTGGACGGCGCCCACCCGGGCGTCCACGACCCGTCGGCCTGGCGTGCCGCCTGGTACCCGACGGCCGGGTTGAACGTGTTCTTCCAGTACGTGCCACGGGCGGCGAACATCCGGGCGTCGGACCGCAGGCCCAGCGACGAGGCCCACGAGCCGAGGGCGCTGTCGGAGATCGAGTCTTCGAGCGTCTCGGCGGCGCCGCCCCAGCAGTGGCAGTCGTCGTTCGCCGCGTACTGGCGCTGCAGGTACTGGTCGAGCCCGGGCCGCTGCGCGAGGCACTGCCCCGGGCACCCGATGTCACTCAGCGCATCGGCGTTCTGCACGGTCGCCTGCTTCCGCAGCGACTGGTAGGCGGCACGGACGTCGAAGTTCCGGACCCCCATGGCGTACCAGGTGGCGAGGGTCGCAGCCGAGGGGTCGCCCGTCATCACGTGGGTCGGTGCCCCGAGGTGCAGCCACCGGTCCCAGACCCCGCCGTTCTGCTGCGCGAACCGCAGCATCGACTGCGCCATGTCCCCGGCGACGTCCGGCCGCAGCAGGGCGAGCAGCTGGATCTGCGCCCGGTACTGGTCCCAGCCGGAGTACGTGCCGTAGACCGCTGCGTGCCCCCGGTCGATGCGGTGCACCCGCATGTCCGGCCCGAGGTACCGGCCGTCGCGGTCGTTCAGCGTGTTCGGCTGCATGAGCGCGTGGTACACCGACGTGTACAGCTGCGTGGTCCGGTCCGCGGTGCCGCCACCGACCCGGATGCGCGACAGTTCGCGGTTCCAGGAGGCTCGGGTCGCCGCCGCCACGCTGCTGACGCTCGCGTGCTTCCGCACCTCGGCGTCCCGGTTCGCGACTGCGCCCGCGGCGCTGACGTACGAGATGCCGATCCGGGCGTGCACGGTGGCCCCGCGACGCGCGTCGAAGCCGACCCACGCGCCGGAGCCGCGTCCGGCACGGTCGGAGCCGGTGAGGTACCCCTCCCCACCGGAGGCGTGCGTGCCTCCCGGCTGGACGGTCCCGTCCTTCCAGGTGCCGGTGCTCGTGAAGTCGCGGTCGAAGGTGGCCGTGAAGTACAGGCGGTAGTAGCTGCGGCGGTCGGGGTTGGTGGCGCCGCCGCCGTTCGCGCGGCGGCTGCAGAACCCGCCGGTCAGGACGCTGCCGCTCACCGTGCGGGTGCGGGCGTCGACGCGGGTGTCGGCGGCCTCGCTGCCGTTGATCGAGTTCGAGGTGCGGAACAGCAGGTTCGCGGCCTGCCCGGCCGGGAACGCGAACTCGCCGATGCCGGCGCGGGTCGTGACGGCGAGGTCGGTGCGGACGCCGTTGTCGAGCTGGACGGAGTAGCGGCCGGGGCTGGCGGACTCCTGGTCGTGCGAGTAGCCGGCGGCGTAGACCGCGTCGGTGGTGTCCGCGGAGGGCGAGGTGGTCACGGCCGTCGTGATCGGCATGATCGGCACGTCACCCGCGGCGCCCGGGGCGCAGCCGGCACCGTTGAGGTGGGTCAGGCTGAACCCGCGCAGGCGGTTGACGTCGTACGAGTAGCCGTTCGCGACCGAGGTCGAGGTCTGGTCACCCTTCGTGCCGGTCGGGCTCCACTGCATCATCCCGAAGGGCGCGGTCGCGCCGGGCCAGGTGTTGCCGTCGTGGCTGGTCCCGATGAACGGGTCGACGGAGGCGGCAGGGTCGGTGACCGGCCGGGAGGCCGTGGTCACCCCCACAGCACCGGTCGCGGTGGCGGCGCTGGCCGGTGCCGCGACCACC
Organism: Curtobacterium sp. APC 4022; assembly: GCF_030407555.1. Taxonomy (NCBI): domain Bacteria; kingdom Bacillati; phylum Actinomycetota; class Actinomycetes; order Micrococcales; family Microbacteriaceae; genus Curtobacterium; species Curtobacterium sp. APC 4022. The sequence continues at coordinate 64,159 of NZ_JASDDD010000005.1, read as the reverse complement.
CCGGTGCCGAGCAGCGCGGCGATCGTGGCCGCTGCGGCGAGCGGGACCGGACGGAAGGGCGGGCGACGGTGCACGCGGGAGCGGTTCACGAGGGCGACGGTAGCCCCCTCGGACGGGGGACGCACGCGGTGTCACGGAGCGGTCGGGTGCTGTTCACGTCGTGGTCGCCCGGGCGCCGGGCCTGTGCGGCGACCCGGGTGTGTCGCTGCCCCTGGTCGGCGGCCGCCCGTGCTGCGAGGATGACCCGCATGAGCGTCATGGTCTCGCTGTTCGATGCCCGCCGGACCCGCACGAGCGAGAAGTACACCGTGTACGACGCGGACGTGCTGCCGATGTTCGTCGCGGAGATGGACTGCGCCCTCGCCGAACCCGTGCGGGACGCACTGGTGCGCGCGGTCACCGACGGGGACACCGGCTACGTCGGACACGGCCGTGCGCTGCCCGAGGCCTTCGCCGACTTCGCCGCCGACCGGTGGGACTGGGCGGTCGACCCGGACCTGGTGCGGACCACGACGGACGTCTCGGTCGCGGCGGTCGAGACGCTCCGCCGGGTGATCGAGCCCGGCGACCAGGTCGTCGTCATGCCGCCGGTCTACCCGCCGTTCTGGGACTACGTGACCGAGGCCGGCGGCTCCGTGACCGAGGTGCCGCTCCTGGCCCCCGCAGGCATCGCCGACCCGTACGACACGACGGCCGGGTGGCGGATGGACCTGGACGGCGTCCGGCAGGCGTTCGCCGAGGGTGCCCGGACGGTGCTGCTCTGCAACCCGCACAACCCCCTCGGCCTGGTGCACGACCAGCAGTCGCTGGTGGCGCTGGCCCGGCTGGCGGCGGAGTGGGACGCGGTCGTGGTGTCGGACGAGATCCACGCGCCGCTCGTGCACGCCGACGCGACCTTCACTCCGTTCCTCGACTGCTGCCCGGAGGCCGCGACCCTCGGGGTGGCCCTGACGAGTGCCAGCAAGGCGTGGAACACGGCCGGGACGAAGTGCGCCCTGATGATCGGTGCCTCGGACCGGGCTCGGGCGTGGTTCGACGGGATGCCGGTCGAGGTCGTCGAGCGCACCGGGATCCTCGGCTACACCGCGAGCGTCGCCGCGTTCTCGGAAGGTGGGCCCTGGTTGGCGTCCCTGCTCGCCGAGCTGGCCACGAACCGGCGGATCCTGGCCGAGGAGCTCGGCACGGCGCTGCCGGGGGCGGGGTACCGGCAGCCGCAGGCGTCGTACCTGGCGTGGCTCGACCTCCGGACCCTGCCGTGGGGCGAGGACCCGGCGCTCCGGCTGGTCGACGAGGCGAAGGTGGCGCTGTCGAACGGCCGGGACTTCGGGCGCCAGGGCATCGGGCACGCCCGGCTCAACTTCGGCTGCTCCGAGGAGACCCTCCGCGAGGGCCTGTCCCGCCTGGCCGCCGCCCGCTGACCCCTACTCGAAGCGCTGCCAGGTCGGCTTGTTGGCGTACGTGTAGCGGTAGTAGTCAGCGAGACGGAGGCCCGCGGCCGCCTCCTCGTCGACGACGACCGTGGCGTGCTCGTGCAGCTGCAGCGCCGATCCGGGCACGAAGGACGACAGCGGCCCCTCGACCGCGGCGGCGATCGCGTCCGCCTTCGCCGAGCCCTGCGCGACGAGGACGAGCTCGCGGGCCTCGAGGATCGTGCCGAGCCCCTGCGTCATGCAGTGCGTCGGCACCTGGTCGGGCGAGTCGAAGAAGCGGGCGTTCGCCTCTCGCGTGGACGGCGCGAGGGTCTTGATGCGGGTGCGGGACGCGAACGAGGACGTCGGCTCGTTGAACCCGATGTGCCCGTTCGCGCCGATGCCGAGGATCTGCACGTCGACCCCGCCGGCGGCACGGATCGCGGCGTCGTACTCCTTCGCGGCGAACGCCAGGTCCCCGGCGCGCCCGTCCGGCACGCGGACCCGGCTGGGGTCGAAGCCGAGCGGTCCGACGACATCGCGGGCGATGACGCTGGCGTACGACTCCGGGTGCTCGAGCGGGATGCCGACGTACTCGTCGAGCGCGAACCCGCGGGCCTGTGCGAACGACAGCTCGCCGGCCTCGACGCGTCGACGCAGGTCGGCGTAGATGCCCTCGGGGCTCGACCCCGTGGCGAGTCCGACGACCGCGGACGGCTTCTCCGTGACGACCGACGCGATCTTGGCCGCGGCGACGCGACCGACCTCCGCCGGAGTGGGCAGGATGATGATCTCCACGAGCGCAGTCTACTGGTCATGACCAGTCGGCGACAGGGGGCCGACCCGTCGGCCGAGCCCGGTAGCGTGGCGGCATGCCCACCCCCGACTTCGTCCTGTCCCTGCGCGAGAAGGTCGGCACCGAGCTGCTCTGGCTGACCGGCGTCACCGCGGTCGTCACCCGCGGCGAGGGCGACGACCGCGAGCTCCTCGTGGTCCGCCGTGCCGACAACGGGGCGCTGACCCCGGTCACCGGCATCGTCGACCCGGGCGAGGAACCCGCCGTCGCCGCCGAGCGCGAGGTCCTCGAGGAGGCCGACGTCGTCGCCGTCGCCGAACGCCTGGCCTGGGTGCAGACGCTGGAGCCGATGACCTACCCGAACGGCGACCGGGCCCAGTACATGGACCTCGTCTTCGCCTGTCGCTGGGTCTCCGGGGACCCGTACCCGGCCGACGGCGAGAACACCGAGGCGTTCTGGGCACCGATCACGAGCCTCCCGGACATGCCGGAGAACATGCGCCGACGGGTCGACGCGGTCCTGGCGGACGAGGTCGCGGCGCGCTTCGAGCGCTGACCGGACGGGAGGCCCCACCCGCGTCCGCCCCGCCCCCTGCGGTTCAGGAGACGGGTGCGACGGCCACCGGGGCGCCGAGCAACCGGACCGCGACGGGGTCGCCGGACACACGTCGGTCGCCGACCTCGTGCTGGACCGTGACGATGGTGTCGTCGTCGAGCCGGACGGTGGTGCGCCGGATCGACCCGAGGAAGCTCGACGAGACGACCCGTCCGGTGACGCCCTCGGCAGCGAACGCGATGTCCTCCGGTCGGACGTACGCCAGCACCGGGCCGTCCGCCACCGTGAGGTCGAGCGCGGGCACCCGGAAGCCGTAGACGAACACGTCGCCGCCGCGCAGGTCCCCGCCGAGCCGGTTCGACTGGCCGACGAAGTCCGCCGTGAACGCCGACGACGGCGAGCGGTAGAGCTCCTCGGGCGTCCCGATCTGCTCGATGTCGCCGGCGTTCATCACCGCGATCCGGTCGGAGACGGCGAGCGCCTCCTCTTGGTCGTGTGTGACGAACACCGTCGTGATGCCGAGGTCGCTCTGGATGCGGCGGATCTCCTCGCGGAGGGACACCCGCACCTTGGCGTCGAGGGCGGAGAGCGGCTCGTCGAGGAGCAGCACGCGGGGGCGGGTGACGAGTGCGCGGGCGAGGGCCACACGCTGCTGCTGGCCGCCGGAGAGCTGGTGCGGGAAGCGGTCGGCGAAGTCGGCGAGGTGCACCATGTCGAGCGCGTCGACGACCCGGGACTTCCGCTCGGACGACGGCACCTTGCGCATCTCGAGTCCGAACGCCACGTTCTGCCGCACCGTCATGTGCGGGAACAGCGAGTACTGCTGGAAGACCATCCCCATGTCGCGCTTGTTCGCGGGCGTGTTCGCCACGTCCTCGCCGTCGATGCGGATGGCGCCGGCGTCGATCGCCTCGAGCCCGGCGAGCGCCCGGAGTGCGGTCGTCTTGCCGCAGCCGGAGGGTCCGAGGAGCGACAGGAACTCGCCCGGCTCGACGCGGAGGGACAGGCCCGCGAGTGCCCGGTGGGTGCCGTAGCGCTTCTCGACGGCGTCGAGCTCGACGACGGCGCCGGTGCCGGACAGGGACGCGGGGGCGGCGGGTGCGGTGGGAGCGGTGGTGGTCATGCGGGGTCCTTGGGGTGGGGACGACGGACGCGCGTGCGGCGCTGCCCGATCCGGCCGATGGCGACGAGCAGCAGGAAGCCGAACACCAGCGCGCCGAGCGAGAAGATCGCGGCGACGTACGGGTCGGTGCCCTGCACGAGCAGCAGTGCCGTCTGGAAGGTGGTGCGGGAGAGGAACGACGCCAGGGTGTACTCGCCCAGGACGACCGTGATCGTGAGGAAGCACGCGGCGAGGATGCCCCGCCGCAGGTTCGGCAGGAGCACCCGCCAGGTCACCGTCCACCACGAGGCGCCGAGCGACCGGGCCGCCTCGGTCAGCGTGATGAGGTCCATCGCGGTGATCGCGGCGGAGATCGGACGGAAGGCGAACGGCAGCGCGATGATGCCGATGGCGAAGGACAGCGGCCACGCGCCGGAGCCGAACACCTGGGCGACGACCTGGTAGACCGGCACGAACCCGACGACGAGCACGACGACCGGCACCGTGATCGGCACCAGGCAGACGAACTCCAGGATGCGTCGGAGCCGTGGGTGGTGCAGGGCGGTGATGACCTGGGCGGGCAGCAGCACGAGCAGGACGATCGCGACGGCGATGACCGCGATCAGGAGCGAGGCGCCGAGGCCGTCGAAGACCGGCTGGTAGGTGCCGGCGTTCGCCGGGTCGGCGAGGGCCGTGTAGTGCGCCGTGGTCAGGCTGCCGTCGGTGCCCTGACGGAACGTGAACTGCAGCAACGCGACCAGCGGGACCGCGAAGACCAGTCCGACGACGATCAGGACGACCGCTGCGGTACCCAGTGACGGAGCCGTGCCGAACCGCGGGACGCGGGCCGGGCCTCCCGTCCGGGCGGGACGGGACGTGCGTGCGGAACGGGCCGGACCTGCCGGACGGGCCGGACCTGCCGGACGGGCCGGACCTGCCGGACGGGCCGGCGCTCCCGCGCTCACCGCTGCCACCGGGCTGCTCGACGCTGCAGCAGCGAGTACGCCGTCATCACGACCGCCATCACGACGACCATGCCGAGGGCCAGGACGCCGGCGACGTTCTGCAGGCCGATGATCGTCTCGCTGGTGAGCTGCGCGCGGATCGTCAGGGGGACGATGCCGCCCTGCGAGATGAGCGCCGCGGCGGTCGCGAACGACGAGAACCCGTTCGCGAACAACAGCAGCAGCGAGCCACAGAACGCCGGGGCCAGCACGGGCAGGGCCACGCGGCGCCAGTAGGTGAGGCGTGAGGCGCCGAGCGTTGCGGCGGCCTCGCCCCACTGGGTCTTGACGCCCTCCAGGGCGGGCATGAACGTCAGGACCATCAGCGGCACCTGGAAGTAGACGTACGGGATCACCAGGCCGGGCACCGTGTACAGGAAGGCGCCGTCGGCGTTGAGGTCCCAGTGGAACGTGGACACGAGCCATGCCGTGACGAGGCCCTGCGTGCCGATCGTGGCGATGAACGCGAACGCGAGCATCACACCGCCGAACTGGGCCAGCACGCTGGCGGCGGAGTCGATCATCGAGCGGACGATGCCGTCCGGCCGGAGCGCGGCGAGCGCCCAGCACACGAGCGCACCGACCACCGCGCCGATCACGGCGGAGGCCGCGGACAGCCCGAACGAGCCGCCGAAGGCCCGCAGCACGCTGGGGTCGCCCAGCGCGGCGAGGTTCGCGAGCGTCGGGTGGCCCGACGCGTCGAAGAACCCGGAGCCGACCGCGATGACCGCCGGGACGGCGAGGAAGAGCAGCACGTACGCCGCGAACGGGGTGAGGCCGAGCCACGCGACGCCGCCGCGGCGCCGGACACGGGGTCCGGCGCCGCGGCGGGCGGTGGCATCGGCGGGCGTTCCCGCGCGGGCCGCGGTCGCCTGCTCGCTCGTGACGAGCGTGGCGGCCGGGACCGTGGTGGCCGGCACCCCGGCGGCGGAGACCCCGGCGGTGCCGGGGGCCGATGCGGTGGTCATGCTGCTCAGGAGCCCATCGTCGACGACCACTTGGCGGCCAGGACCTTCGCGGCCGCGGTCACCTGGGCGTCGGTCAGCTCGACGGAGTCCTTCGGTGCGCCACCGGCGGCCTGCAGGGCGTCCTCGTCGACCTTGCCCGACTTCTGGAGCGCGGCGAGGGTCGACGGGAACGCGCCGGCCTGCAGGTACAGGTTCTGGGCGTCCGGGCTGGCGATGTACTCCTGCCACAGGCGGGCGGCCGCGGGGTGCGGCGCGTCCTTGTTGATCGCCTGCGAGTAGTACGAGCTGAGCGCCTGCCCCTCGGGGACGACGGTCTTCCAGTTCTTGTTGCCACTCGCGCCGGCTGCCGGGCCCCAGGCCAGGTTGTTGTAGGACCACTGGACGACGACGGGGGTCTCACCCGAGGCGACGGTGGCCTGCGACGGCAGCACGTTCTGGAAGTTGCCGGCCTGCTTGAGCTTGCCGAAGAAGTCGACGCCCTTGGTGATGTCGTCCGCCGAGCCGCCGTTCTCGAGCGCCGCGAGGTAGACGGCGCTGGCGGCCTGGTTCGCCTGGGTGGGGTCACCGGCGATCGAGACCTTGCCCTTGTACTCGGAGCCGAGCAGGTCGCTCAGGTCCTTCGGCGCGTCCGTGATCTTCGACGAGTCGTACCCGATCGACATCAGGCCCGTGTAGTCACGGGTCCAGGCGCCGTCCTCGTCCTTGAGGTTCGTGGGGATGTCGCTCCAGTTCGCGACCTTGTAGTCCGTCAGCAGGCCGAGGTTCTGCTGCAGCACCGCGTTGCCGAGGTCGAGCACGTCCGGCGCCGTCGACTGGCCCTTCTGCGACTTCACGGCGGCGACCTCGTCGGCGCTCGACCCGTTCGGGTTCGCGGAGTTGATCTTGATGCCGTACTTCTTCGTGAAGCCGTCGATGATCTTGCCGTAGTTCGCCCAGGTCGGCGGCAGCGCGATGACGTTGAGCTGCCCCTCCGCCTTGGCTGCCTTCACCAGGGCGTCCATGCCGCCGGCGCCCTGGGCGCTGGTGGCGGTCTTCCAGTTCGCGTCGCTGCTGCTCGTCGAGGCGGAGCTCGTGGCCGAGCAGCCGGCGAGGGTGACGACGGCCGCTGCGGCGAGGGCCAGTCCGGTGAGGGTGCGCTTGTACTGCACGGGGGTGCCTTCCGAGTTCGGGTCCGACCCGTCGGGCCGGTCCGGCTGAGAGCGCCGGTCGGGACGATCGTGGACGCGGCCGGTTTCCGGTCCGTGCTGGAACGGTGAACGGTGGCAGAACAGCGCGTGCGCCTGTACGGTTCCGCCAGGTCACACACAGCCGGGTCATCGGGGCCCGTCGCATGGTCGAGCAGCCGGGAGGCCCGCATGGAGTTCACGACGACCGTCCTGCAGGCGCGGGTCGCCGCAGCGGGCGCTCGTCGACCCGGTGGCGCAGGCGACGACACCCGAGACCCGTGCGCGGCGGGTCGAGAAGGCGGTCGAGTCGCTCCGCGGGTGAGTGGTCTCGCGCAGGTCAGGCGCCGAACTCGACCAGGACGCGCGGGATCTCGCCGAGCAGCTCGCTCGCCAGGTACCCCATCGGCCCGACCTGCACCGCCAGCCGGTCCCCCGCGGCGGCATGCACCTGAGTCGCCCACACGGTCGCCTGCGCGACGTCGGCCCCGCGGGCGAGCAGCCCGGTGATCGCGCCGGAGAGGACGTCCCCGCTACCGCTGGTGCCGAGGCCGCCGGCACCGGTGCCCTTCGCCCACGAGCGGCCGTCCGGCGCGGCGACGACCCCGCCGAGGGACACGACGGCGCCGTAGCGCTCGGCGATCTCGGCCGCGTCGGTGTGGTCGTCGGAACTGTCGCGCCCGAGCAGGCGTTCGGCCTCGCCGGAGTTCGGCGTCATCACGAGTCGGCCGCGCAACGGGGCGAGTTCGTCGACCAGGTCGGCGGCGACGCCGAGCGCGAAGGCGTCGAGCACGACGACCGTCTCGTCGCCCACCGCCGCGGCGAGTCCGGCGACGAGGTCGCGGCTGCCGTCGGGTTCGTCGAGCCCGGGCCCGACGAGCACCGCGTCCGCCGATCCGAGGTCGTCCGCCAGGCCCTGGATCGCGCCGACGGCCACGTGTCCGCCGTCGTCCTCGGGGAGCGGCTGCACCCCGGACTCGGGCAGGGCGACCGCGACGTGCAGGGCGACGCTCTCGGCGACGGCGAGGGTCAGACGACCACCGCCGACACGGAGGGCTGCGGTCGCCGAGAGCATCGCGGCCCCCGGGGTCTTCGCGACGCCGCCGACGACGAGCACCTGACCGCGGCCGTACTTGCTGCCGCCGACCTCGGGCAACGCCCACTCGCGGAGCAGGTTCGGGGTGACGGGGACCGGCTCAGACACGGGCATCGTCCTTCCGGCCTTCGTGTTCGGTGACGGCGGCGTCCGGGTCCTCGTCGAGGTGTCCGGTGCCGGAGAACTCCTCGAGCGTCCACGGACCGCCGAGGGCGTCACGTCGGAGTCGGGTCAGGGACGCGTTGGCGACGGTGTGGTCCTCGGCGAAGGCCATCAGCTCGGGCTCGTCGAGGTCCAGGCACACGGCCATGGCCAGCATCACGACCGCGTCGTGGGCGGCGATCACCAGACGGTCGGCGTCCTGGATGCGGTCGACGTCGGCGAACAGGGTGCGCAGCCGGAGCATCACGTCGACCCAGGACTCGCCGCCGGCGGGCCGGTGGTAGTACTTGCCGAGCCACTGCCGACGCTGTTCCTCGTCGGGGTGCAGGTTGGCCGACCCGGTGCGGGTGAGCCGGTCGAGGACGCCGAGTTCCCGGTCGCGCAGGCGCTCGTCGACCCGACGCGGGGGTTCGGTCAGCCCGCCGGCCTCGAGCGCGATGCCGATCGTCTGCTGCGCGCGGCGGTAGGGCGAGACCCACAGCACGACGGGGACGTCGTCGACTCCGCGCTCGGCGAGTTCGGCGCCCAGTGCCCGCGACTGCTCCTCGCCGAGGGGGCTCAGCGGGACGTCGGCGTCGCGGTGGTCGACCTCGATGACGTCGGCGCCGGCGGCGTGCGCACGGGCTGCTGCGACGTTCGCGGTGGACTCGCCGTGACGGACGAGCCAGATCTCGGTGACGGCCATGGCCGCGACGCTAGCCGGGAGGCGCTGGACCGGTTCACGGGCGGGCGTCGGCCCGCCGCCACCCGCGACCACCGCCATCACAGGCCCGGGCACACAGCACGGCACCGCCCGTCCGGAGACGAGCGGTGCCGTGTGGTGTGCGAGTGGTGCGGCTCGGGATCAGACCCGCGCTACGCGACGACGTCGGGCGACGACGGTCAGGCCGATGCCCGCGGCCAGCAGCACGCCGGCGATGCTCAGCGGGACGGTCGGGTCACTCCCGGTGAAGGCCAGCGTCCCGGTCGGGGTCCGCCCGTTGCCGGTGCCGGCGCCGCCGGTCGGGCTGCCGGTCGGGGTCGTCCCGGCCGGCGTGGTGGCCGTCGGTGTCGGTGTGGTGGGCGTCGGTGCCGGAGTGGTCGGCGTCGGGGTGGGGGTCGGCGTGGGCGTCACGACCCGGACGGTGACCACCTGGGTGTCGACCGGAGCGGTGCCGTTCGAGGCGGTGATCGTCACGGTCGAGGAGCCCGGGGCGGTCGGGGTGCCGGAGATGACGCCCGTGGTGCTGTCGATCGTCAGACCGGCCGGCAGACCGGTGGCGGTGAAGGTCGGGGTCGGCGTGCCGGTGGCGGTCACGGTGTAGCTGTAGGGCTGACCGGTGGTGCCGGCCGTCGGCGTCCCGGAGGTGATCTGCGGGGCGACGTTCGGCACGGGGGTGGTGGGCGGCGGGCAGGTCTGCGCCGGGGTGATCGTGTTCGTGTCGAGCGTCACGGCGCCGTTCAGCGCGATCAGCCGTCCCTGGACGGTCGCTCCGGTGACAGCCGTCACGGAGGTGTTGGCGAGGACCGTGCCCTGGAACTGCGAACCGCTCTGGATGGTCGCGGAGCTGCCGACCTTCCAGAAGACGTTGCACGAGCTCGCGCCACCGGTGATCACGATCCTGCTGTTCGTCCCGACCTTCAACGTCGACGACGCCTGGAACACCCATGTCGACTGGGCGTTGCCGCTCAGCGTCAGGGTGCTGTTGTTCGAGAGGTTCAGCGCGCCACCGGAGTAGACCCCCGGCACGAGCGGTGCGCGGTTGTCGAGGTTCGTCACGTCGCCGCCGGTCGGCGTCAAGGACGCGGCCTTGTTGTACGCCGTGAGGCCGGCCTGCAGAGCGGGGGCGGCCTCCTTCTCGGTCCGCACGGTGCCGGTGACGACCGCTTGGTCGAGCCCCGTGATGGACGCACTCGGAGGGCCGCCGACGTCACCGTTGAGGACTGACGTCCCGGTGTTCGAGATGGCGCTGGCGCCCAGCACGGCGTAGGTCGCCGCGGTCCCGAGCTTCACGGGCCCGTCGATCTCGGTGGCGGCGGAGGCGCCGGACGACGCCATGAGGACGAGCGACGCTGCGAGGCCGAGCGCGGCACCGCCCGTCATGACTCTGCGGACGAGCGGGGAGGTGGCCATTGCGGTACCTGACTGGTTGAGGGAGAAACACAGTGCGACCGTCGACGACGCGCGCATGATCTCCGTGTTCGCAGTATGCGCGTGATCGGCCCTGATCGGGGAAGAAGCCGGAAAGCGCGGTGCCGTTCGGACACATTCCCAGGCTGCAGGACTCCGGCGCACAGAAGGAGTGGCATGATGTCCCCCTTCTCGGGGACACGATCAGACCCCGGCCCCGACGGGCCGGAGCGCACGAGCGGCGTCGGACGGGTGCACCCAGAGCCCCGTCCGACGCCGCGGTCTCGCGTCCGCCCTAGGCCCGCCGGATGCGCAGGGTGACGAGCTCGAAGGGCCGCAGGGTCAGGACCACGGGTGCGTCGTCCGCCCAGGGACCGGCACCGTCCAGCGGGCGCTCGAGCAGGTCGACCCGGGTCACCCCGGCGACGGCGAACCCGAAGTCGACACCGACGTCGGTGGCCCGACCGCCGAGCGCCTCGTAGAGCCGCACGACGACGTCGCCGGAGCGGTCCTCGGCGAGCTTCACGGCCTCGACGAACACCTGCGGCGACGACACCGTCACGAGCGGCTCCACGACACGGTCCCCCGGCACGGCACGGACCGGCAGGTTGAGCCGGTACCCGGAGTCCGCCGCGTCGAGCACCGAGGCGCCGACCCGCAGGACGGTCCGGAACACGTGGTGGCCCTGGTCGGCCTCGGGGTCGGGGAACTTCGGCCCGCGCACCAGGGACTCGCGCACCTGCGTCGTGGTCCCGCCGTCGGCACGGGTCCGCCGGGTGACGTCGTGGCCGTAGGTGGAGTCGTTCGCGACGGCGACACCGAACCCGGGTTCGGCGACGTGCACCCAGCGGTGGGCGCTCGTCTCGAAGCGGGCGAAGTCCCACGAGGTGTTCTGGTGCGTCGGCCGGTCGATGTGCCCGAACTGGATCTCGCTCGAGGCCTGGTCGGCCTTGAGGTCGAGCGGGAACGACAGCTTCAGGAGCTTCTGCTGCTCGTGCCAGTCGGCCTCGGTCTCGACGACCAGTTCCGGCTGCCCCTGGGTCGCGGTGTACCGGGTGGTGACGGTGGAGCGGCCGAACGGGCGGACCACGACGAGCGTGTCCCCCTCGACGGTGACGCTCGTCGCCTGCAGCACCGACCCGTGCCGCTGGTAGGCGCGGTCGATGTCCCACGCCTCCCACTGGTTCGGGGTGTCCCGGAACACGGTGTACTCGGCGGCGGCCTCCCCCGGCGCGACGGCGTCGCGGCCGGTCGCGTGGTCGACGAGCGAGACGACGTGCCCGCCAGCGTCGACGGTCGCCGTGACGACGCCGGTGTCGAAGACGAAGCGGTCGCCGTCCCGGACGGGAGGCACGGCTCGCGCCGCGTCGACCGGCTCGGCACCCAGGGCGCGGACGCCGTCGGCGGGGACCGGGGACGCGTTGAACCGGACGTGCGTGGCGGCGGAGGGCGTGCCTCCCGGCCGGTCGGCGGTGTCGGAGTCCGGACCACCGGTGGCGAGCGCGGTCGTGGCGGTGCCGATCAGCTCCTCGAGGACCCCGGCGACCCGGGCGTACTCGGCCTCGGCGTTCTCGTAGACCCAGGCGATCGACGAGCCGGGCAGGATGTCGTGGAACTGCTGCAGCAGCACGGTGTGCCAGGCGGACTCGAGTGCGTCGTACGGGTACTCCTGGTCGAGCCGGACGGCTGCGGTGGCGGCCCAGAGCTCGGCCTCGCGGAGCAGGTGCTCGGAGCGGCGGTTGCCCTGCTTCGTGCGGATCTGCGACGTGTAGGTGCCGCGGTGGAACTCGAGGTACATCTCGCCGGACCACACGCCGGGGGTGGGCAGGGCACGTTCGAGCTCCTCGAACACCGCGGCCGGGGTGCCGAGCTCGACCCGGGGGGAGCCGTCCAGGTCGTGCTGCCGGCGGGCGGCCGCGACCATCTCGCGGGTGGGACCACCACCGCCGTCGCCGAAGCCGTAGAGCAGCATCGAGGTGTTCGCGACGCCGCGCTCCTTGTTGTTCCGCTCGCCACGGTGCAGGTCGGCGGGCGAGACGTCCGAGTTGTAGGTGTCCGCCGGGGGCAGGTGGGTGAGGACCCGCGAGCCGTCGATGCCCTCCCACAGGAACGAGGTGTGCGGGATGACGTTCGTCTCGTTCCACGACGGCTTCTGCGTGACGAACCACTTCGAGCCCGCGGCCCGGACGATCTGCGGCAGGGCGCCGGTGTAGCCGAACGAGTCAGGCAGCCAGGCCTCGGGGGTGTCGACGCCGAACTCCTCCAGGAAGAACCGCTTGCCGGCGACGAACTGGCGGGCCAGGGCCTCACCACCGGGCAGGTTCGTGTCGGACTCGACCCACATGCCGCCGACGGGGATCCACCGGCCCTCGGCGACGCGCTGCTTGATGCGGCCGAACACCTCGGGGTACTCGTCGCGGATCCAGGCGTACTGCTGCGCGGACGAGCAGGCGAAGGTGAAGTCGGGGTCGCGGTCCATCAGGTCGAGCACGTTCGAGAAGGTGCGGGCGCACTTGCGCTTCGTCTCGCGCACCGGCCACAGCCAGGCGGAGTCGATGTGCGCGTGCCCGACCGCGATCGCCCGGTGCGCCGACCCGCTGGCGGGCACGGCCAGCGCATCGGCCAGGACGGCCCGGGCGTCGGCGGCGGTACCGGCCACGTCGTCGGGGTCGAGCGCGTCGGCGGCCCGTTCGAGCACGCGGAGGACGTCGGCGCCGCGGGTGCCGTCGGTCGGCAGTTCCGCCATCAGGCCGCGGAGCACCCAGAGGTCCTGCTGCAGCTCCCAGACGGTGTCGTCACGCTCGACGACCTCCAGGGCGCGGAGCCGGTAGATCGGGGCGTCGCCGGCGGTGTGCTTCGAGCCGAGCGGGGTGGCGCCCTGGAACGAGTCGCCGCCGATGTCGGGGTTCGCGCCGGCCTCGATGTAGAGCGTGAACGACTCCCCCGGACCGACCTGCAGCGGGACGCTGTCGTTGAGCGGCTCGATGGCCTTGATCGTGGAACCGTCCGGACGCCAGGCGAGCCCCTCGGCCTGGAAGCCGGCCTGCCGCTTGGTGAAGCCGAGGTCGACGTGCAGCTCGGCGGTGGTGCCCGGGGCGGTGCCGAAGTCGGCGGGGACGGTGCCGGTGACCTTGAACCACGTGGTGCCCCACGGCCGCCCACCCCACGGGGAGCCGACGGTGAACGGTTCGTACTGCTGGGTGACGGCGTCGGCGAAGGGCACGGGTTCGTCGGGGACCTGCCAGGCCTCGACCGTGACCGGCGAGGCCCGACGGTGGACGTTCGGGTCGACGCGGTCGCGGACGAGTCGTGCGATCCGGGCCTCGACGAGGGGTTCGTCCTGGTGCATGGAGCGGTTCCTTTCAGTGCGCGTGCGCGGCGCTGCGCCCGCGCGCGTGGCGTGGATGGGGGTGCGGACCGTCAGCCCTTGATGCCGCCGGCGAGGGCGTTGCCGCCGCCGAGGCCGCGGGACACCAGCACGTAGAGCGCGATGACGGGCACCGAGTAGACGATCGAGAACGCGGCGAGCTGCCCGTAGGCCACCGCCCCGTTCTGTCCGAAGAAGTTGAAGATGCTCACCGCGGCGGGCACCTTGTCGGGCGAGAGCAGCAGGACGAAGGGGACGAAGAAGTTCCCCCACGCCTGGATGAACACGAAGATGAACACCACGGCGATGCCCGGTCGCATCAGCGGGATGACGATCCGCCACAGCGTCGTGAACATCGACGCCCCGTCGGTCCAGGCCGCTTCCTCGAGGGAGATCGGGACCGCGTCCATGAAGTTCTTCGCCATCCAGATCGCCATCGGCAGGCTGGTCGCGGCGAGGAAGAAGATGCAGCCGTAGATGTTGTCGATGAGGTTCAGCGAGACGAACAGTGCGTAGACCGGCACCATCATCGCGGTGATCGGCAGGCCGGTGCCGAACAGGATGCTGTACAGGAACGGCTTGTTGACGCGCATCTTGTACCGGGACAGCGGGTACGCGGCCAGGATCGCGACGACGACCGTGACGACCGCCGTCCCGCCGGAGAGCAGCAGGCTGTTCGCGAGCGGGATGAACGACAGCTCCGGGGTGAGCACCTTGGTGAAGTTGTCGAGCGTGAACTGCGACGGCAGCTTCACCGACAGCGACGCCTGGGCGTCGAACGAGGCGAAGACGAGCCAGAGCAGCGGCACCGCGAAGCAGACCGCGATGACGAGCAGCACGGTGTTCGCCACCCACCGCATGGTCCGGCCACGCGGCGAGGTCATGTGCAGCGACCCCGGCGCGGTCACCGAGCGGGTCGTGGTCTGGTCGAGGGACGGGGCTGTGATGGCCATCAGTCCACCTCCGGCTTGAGCGCCCGGATGTAGATGATCGAGAAGACCGCCCCCACCACGAGCAGGATGGTCGCGATCGCCGTCCCGAAGCCGAGCTGCGAGAACTTGAACGCCTCCTGGTACGCCAGGATCGGCAGGGTCGACGAGTTGGTGCCCGGCCCGCCACCGGTCATCACGAAGATGAGGGTGAAGACGGACAGCGTCTGCAGGGTCGTCAGCATGAGGTTGGTGGAGATGCTCCGGCGGATCACCGGCAGCGTGATGAAGACGAGTCGCTGCCATCCGGTGGCGCCGTCGACCTCGGCCGACTCGGTGATCTCCTCGGGGACCTCCTGCACGGCGGCGGAGTACACGAGCATCGAGAACGCGGTGCCGCGCCAGATGTTCGCCAGGATGATCGCGATCATCGGGAACGTGTAGAGCCAGTTCGCACCGGTGATGCCGAACACCGACAGGAACGAGTTCAGCGTCCCCTCGTCGTTGAAGAACGCGTACGCCGCGAACGACGCCACGATCTCGGGCAGGACCCAGGCCGCGACGACGAAGGTGCCGACGATCGAGCGGACGACCTTGTTCGCCGCTCGCATCAGCAGCGCCAGGCCGAGTCCGAGCACGTTCTGCCCGACGACCGCCGAGGCGAGCAGGAACACCACGGTCAGGATGACGGACTTCGGGAAGTCCTTGTCCTGGAAGAGCTCGATGTAGTTCTTCATGCCGACGAACTGCTGGTCGGCAGCGCCGGCGCCGGTCAGGGCCGAGTTCGTGAACGACCCGTAGAACGACGAGATGACGGGGCCGAGCAGGAAGATCACGAGCAGGACGAGTGCCGGCAGGAGCGGGACCGCTCGGCCGACGTTCCGGAGCGGCTTGCGCTTCCGCGGGACGGGAGGGTCGGTGCGTCTCGGCGCACCGGGCGCCGGGACCACCGGCGCGAGGGGAGTGCTGGTCATGCTGGGTGCCTTCCAGAACAGCTCACGGTGATGAGTGGGGACGGAACGGGAGGCGCGGTGCGGGCTGGCACCGCGCCTCCCGTCCGACGGTCGGTCGGGTCAGGACACGGTCGCGTCAGCGCGCGGAGACCGTGTGCTCCTTGCCGACCACACCGACCACGGCGTCGTCGTAGGCGGCAGCGGCTTCCTTCGGTGACTGCTGTCCGGTCATCACCGACTCCATGGCGACCTGGATCGCGTTCGAGATCTGCGAGTAGTCACTCGTGGCGGGGCGGAAGTTCGTGTGCTCCACCAGGCCCGAGAAGAACTTGAACGTCGGGTTGGCGCCGGTGTAGTCCGGGTCCTCGGCGACGTCCTTGCGGACCGCGATCTGGCTGTTCTCGGAGTCGTACTTCAGCGAACCGTCCTTGTTGAGGAAGGTCGTGATGAAGTCGAACGCCGCCTGCGGGTTCTTCGTCTTGGCGCCGACCGCCAGGGTCCAGCCACCGGACATGCTGTTGTAGCCGGGCTCCTGACCGTTCTGGGTCGGCATCGCGGCCTGGCCCATCACGTCGTTCCACTCGGACCACGGCGCGGTGCCGGACTTCAGCCACGTGCCGGACTGCCACGAACCGTCGAGGTCGATCGCGAGCTTGCCCTTCGGCAGCCACGTCTGCGCGATGGTGGTGCCGACGTTCGGGTCGAGCGCCTGCTGCGGTGTCGGGCCGAGGCCGCCCTGGTAGACGTCCTTCACGAACTGCAGCGAGTCCTGGAACTGCTTCGAGCCCGTGACCCACTTCTTGTCCTTGTAGAGCGTGTTGCCGGAGCCGTCCGCGCCGTACAGCAGCATCTCGAAGCCCTGCATGGTGGACGCTTCGCCCTGCGCCTTGCCCGAGTAGATGTTGAAGGGGATGGTGTCCGGCGACTTCTGCTTGATGGTCTTCGCGGCGGCGAGCACGTCGTCCCAGGTCTTGGGCTGCCACGGAACGGGCAGGCCGACCTTCTTGAAGATGTCCTTGTTGTACCAGAGGGCCCGGGTGTCGGTGCCCATCGGGACGCCGTAGGTCTTGCCGTCCACGCCTTCACCGGCCTGCTTGGCGTTGTCGTAGAACTGGCTCCAGTCCTTCCACTTCGCCGTGTACTCGTCGAGCGGCAGGAGGTACCCGGCCTGGGCATCGGCCTTGACGAGGAACGTGTCCTCGTACATGACGTCCGGCGCGGTGGCGGGCGCCTTGTTCATCAGCGCGAGCTTCGTGTAGTAGTCGTTGCCCTGGGCCTGGATCGGGACGAGCGTGACCGTCTTGCCCGGGTTGTCCTTCTCGTACTCCTTCTTGACGACCTTCATCTGGGCGTCGAGCTGCTGGAAGGCACCGTACTTCTGGTACGCGATCTTGATGGTGTCACTCGAGGCGGACCCCGAGCTCGAGCAGCCTGCGAGACCCACGGCGGCGACTGCCACGGCTGCGAGTCCGGCGATGATGCGGGTGCGTTTCATCGGTGCTCCTTTGCACGGGTGAAGGTCGCGGACTCCGTTGCCCGCGTTGCGCAGTTAGTCCACCGTATGGATTAAACGGTGTCAAGACATGCGCGCAAAGTGCGTCCGGTTCGTGATCTGCCCGGTGCGGGCTCGCGCCGCGGCGCCCGCCTGCCGCCCGCTTTCGCGGTGGGCGACAGTCCGCGGGCGGCGACCGGCGAGCCGTGTCGCTGGGCGCGAACGCGGCCGCGGCGGCGGCGGCGGCCGGGCGGCGGCAGCCGGGCCGCGCCGAGGCTCGGCGCTGCGGACAGAACTCGTGGTCCGGACGCCGCGATCTGTCCGCCAGAGCGAGCCTCGGCGGGCCGCTCGGCCGGGCGGGCCCGCGGCCGTCCTCGCGCTGGGCGACAGTCCACGGGTGGCGGCACGCGAGCCGTGTCGCTGGGCGCGAACGCGGCCGCGGGCGGCGGCGGCGAACGGGCCGCGCCGAGGCTCGCCGCTGCGGACAGGACTCGGGGCCAGGAGGCCGCGATCTGTCCGCCAGGGCGAGGCTCGGCGCGCTGGCGCGCGCGAACGACGGACGGGAGGCGCCCCACCAGCCGGTGGAGTGCCTCCCGTCCGTGGGCGGTGCGACTACTCGGCGGTCCGCCCGCGACGGCGGGCGACCAGCAGGCCGGCGCCGAGCGCGAGGAGCAGGAGCGCCGCGGCGCTGCACGACGCGAGTTCGGCGCCGGTGAACGCCAGCTGCCCGGCGCCCGCGGCGGTGATGGTGATCGGCGACCACCCGACCAGGGCGCCGTCCGCTCCGACGACCGCGATCCGGTGCGCGCCAGCTGTGGTGTCGGCGGGGATCGTGACCCGGACCGAACCGTCGGCGGCGACGACCGGGGTGCCGAGCAGGACCGGCGCCGAGTACAGGAACACGGCGACGCGTTCACCGGCGTGCTCGCGGCCCATCGTGACCGTGATCGTCTCGCCCGCTCGTGCCGAGGCCGGTGCACTGATGCCACCGCGGTTCGCCGACGTCAGGGACGACTGGTCCGGAGCGCCGGGTGTGGTCGAACCAGGCGTGGTCGGCACCGGAGCCGGCGTGGTCGGGGCCGGGACCGGGGCGGTCGGCGTCGGGGTGGACTCACCGCCGCCGGGGACCGGTACCGGTGTCGCGCCACCGTCGCCACCGGGCGCGGGGACGGTCTCCTCGGTGCACGGGAACGTCCCGGTGCGGAGCGAGAAGCCGTCGGTGTCGTTGTCGTCGGCGTAGTACGTCGCCCGCTCGCCGTCGGTGCAGACGTCCGAGATCGCGAAGCCCTCGTTGGCCAGGTCGCGCGCCGCGCCGGACGGTGCGTCGTACACGGTCGCCGCGGTGAACGCACCGTCCTGGACGTCGAACAGCGCACTGCGGCCGGCGCAGGCGTCGTCGCAGACCCCCCAGAGCGCGTCGAGCGTCGGGTCGAACTGGACCTCGGCGACGACGGCGAACGGGGTGGCGATCGTGGCGATCTGCTTCGACGAGCCGTCGTCCATCAGCGCGTAGGCGTACACGCTCGCGGTGCCCTCAACCCCGACGAAGAAGAGCCCGTCGCCGTGCCCGGTGTACCGCGTCGGCGCGTAGGCCGCGCCGGTGCTCTCGTCGACGAAGCCCTGCGCGGTGAGCCAGGAGTCCGGCACCCAGGTGACGCCCTCGAGTCCGGCGTTCGCACCGAGCCCCGGGAA
Source organism: Curtobacterium sp. APC 4022 (assembly GCF_030407555.1). Lineage (NCBI taxonomy): Bacteria > Bacillati > Actinomycetota > Actinomycetes > Micrococcales > Microbacteriaceae > Curtobacterium > Curtobacterium sp. APC 4022. The sequence goes on along the minus strand of NZ_JASDDD010000005.1, from coordinate 45,360 downwards.
GTCGCCGGTCAGGTCCCACTCGTCGGTGGCGTTCAGGGTGCGCTCGGAGCCGTCGTCGGTGGCGAAGCGCAGGACCGCGGGACGGCTGGTCGAGGACCGGTCGTTGTCCCGCTCGGTCGACACGTAGACCGCGCCGGGGTCGTCCGCGGTGACGGTGACACCCTCGGCGTCCGGGGTGCCGGAACCGTCGGCGTAGTGCAGCGTGGTGCCGGCCGCGTTCGACGGCGTCCAACCAGCCGAGCCGTCGGAGACCATGCGGTAGAGCAGTCCGTCGCCGTTCTGCACACCCCACAGCACGCCACCGCCGACGGCCGTGCGGGACGACTGCCAGTCGAGGCCGCTGAGGTCACCCGAGAAGGTGTCCGCGTCGTCGAGCACCCGCTCGTCGGGGCCGCCGGGCCAGGGCTCGGCGGTGACGACACCGGCGAAGGCGTTCGCCGTGCCCTTCGTCGCCGCGGACGTCTGGGCGAAGTCGCCGGTGCCGTCCGGGTTGCGGCCGTACGTCACGTCGGCGTGCTCCGTCCAGCTCGTCGAGTCGACCAGGACACCGGCCGGGGTCGAGAGGCGTGCGGAGTCCGCGCCGCCGAGCCCGAAGCCGAAGTCGGCCTCGTCGAGGACCGTGAAGCCACCCGGGGCGATGGTCGTGCCGGCCGGGATCGCGTACGCGTGGGTGTCGTCGTCGTCCTGGAACACGTACCCGCCGAGGTCGACCGCCGTCGTGCCGGTGTTGGTCAGCTCGACCCAGTCACCCGGGGTGCCGTCCTTCGACTCGACCTCGTTGATGCGGATCGGCGAGGAGCAGTCGTTCGCCGCACCCTTCGTCGAACTGGTCGTGTCGACGAGCGGGCCGGTTCCGTCCGGGCAGCGCCCGTACGTCACATCGGCGTGGGTCGTGTACGCGTACGACAGGACCGGGGCGCCGGTGGTGTCGAAGAAGCGGACCTCGTCGGGGTTGCCCAGGCCGAAGTCGAAGCCGTCCGCGGTGGCGGACTCCTGGTCGACCACGAGGTACCCGTTCGATGCGACGATGCTGCCGGCCGGCAGGACGTACCGGGTGTGCTCGTCGCTGTCGTCGAGCATCGACCACCCGCTGACGTCGGCGGCGACGGACGCGGTGTTGTGGAGCTCCACCCAGTCGGTGTCGTCGCCGTTCGACTCGACCTCGTTGATGACGATGCCGTTGGCGGCGACGGGTGCGACCGGGGTGGCGGGCGGCGTCGGGGCTGCGGAGGCCGGGGTGACCGCGAGGACGCCGGCCGCGACGACCAGGCCGGTCGCGATCGAGGCGCCGAGACGCAGGGCGGGAGAGCGCATGGAGGTCCTTCGGTGTCGGGGAACCTGCACGACTGTTCAGCATCCACGGAACCGCCCGGTGACGCCCGGGTGAACGGACGGGGTCGGCGACGGGAGCCGGCACCCGCCCGTTTCGCGCTGGGCGACAGTCCGCGGGCGGCGGCACGCGAGCCGTGTCGCTGCGCGCGAACGCGGCTCCGCGCGACGGCCCCGCGCAGCGCTCAGTGCGCGATGAGCATCGTGCTCGCCCGCGGCGACAGGGCCGCGTCGAGCACCAGGCAGGCCGCCCCGACCGCGGCCACGTCGGTCCCCCGCCGGCTCTCGACGACGGTGACCGGGTGCTTCGGCACGAGGATCGGCGAACCGGAGATCGCCGCCGTCGCAGCCGGGAGGCCCGTGGCACTGATCCGGGACCAGAACGGTCCGCCGAACACCACCCGGTCCAGGTCGAGCAGGTTCACGATGACGACGACGGCCCGCCCCATCACCGTCCCGATCTCGGCCGCGAGGGCCTGCGCCGCCGGGTCCCCGGCCGTGATCGCTGCTCCGAGGGCGTCCCACGCCCGGTCGACCGCCGCCAGGTCCACCGCGATGCCGCCGCCGTCCGGAGCAGCCGGCCTCCCCCCGGCCAGGCCGTCCCCGGGCGAGCCGTCGCCGGGCAGCGCGTCGCCGAGCGCGATCCCCCGCTCGAGCGCGATCCGCACCAACCGGTCGGGCATCACCGTCGCACCGACCTCGCCGCGTGTCCCGTCCCCGTCGGCCGTCCCGGCGAGCGCCCCCTGGTCGACCATGATGTGCCCCGCGTCACCGGCGTTGGCGCCCGAGCCGCGGACGGGTTCGTGGTCGATGACGAGCCCGACGCCGAACCCGGTGCCGAAGTACACGAACGCGAAGTCCCGGGCCGCCGCACCCCGCTCGAGGAACACCTCGCCGACGGCCGCCGCGGTGACGTCCTTCTCGAGGAGCACCGGGTAGCCGGTCGCGTCGCCCAGGGCGTCGCGGAGCGGCACGTCCCGCCACCGTGGCAGGAACGGCGGGTCGAGCACGACGCCGGCGGCCGCGTCGATCGGCCCCGGCGAGGCGATGCCCACGCCGAGCACGCTGTCCGGGGCGACACCGGAGCGGCGGACCAGCCCGTCGACCGCGGCGGCCATCGTCCGGACGACCTGGTCCGGGTCCTCGGCGTTCGGGGTGGAGGTGGTGGCCTCGGCGACGACCGCGCCCGCCAGGTCGAGCAGCACGTAGGTGACGACCGCGGGGTCGACGTGCACCCCGATCGCGAACCGGCTGCGCGCCTCCAGTCGGAGGATCGTGCGCGGCTTGCCGCGACCGGACACGACCGTGCCGGACTCGACGATCATGCCGGCGTCGATGAGGAACCGGGTGACGTTCGACACGGTCTGTGGGCTGAGGCCGGTCCGGCCGGCGAGCTCGACGCGGCTGAGCCCGTCGCGGGACCGGCGGACGGCGTCGAGCACGACCGTGCGGTTGAACCCACCCAGCGACGGCAGGTTCGCCCCGCGCCGATGCTCCGCCATCTGGCGACCATACCGCCGGTGACATGCGCCGTGCGACGGTCACGGTGTGTGCACCGACTCAGCCCGCCGCTGGCTTCTCCCCGGCCTGCACCGTTAGCCTGACCGACATGACGGACCTCCGCCTCGAAGAACTCTCCGCAGCGACCGCCGCCGCGGCCAACTCGCTGACGCTGAAGCCGGGGCAGGAGCAGTTCGTCCAGCCCACCTCGTACGCGCAGGCCGAGTCGGACGTCAAGCCGAGCGCCTCCTGGCCCCGCGTCGTCCTCGACGGGGACGAGGTCGTGGGCCTCATCATCGGCAGCTTCGACGCCGAGAACGCGCAGGAAGAACTCCGCAGCTGCATCTGGCGCGTCAACGTGGCCGCGAACGCGCAGGGTCGCGGCGTCGGTCGCTTCGCCGTGCACGGCCTGGCGGAAGAAGCCCGGAAGCGCGGCTTCGAACGCCTCACCGTGGTCTACGAACCGGGCACCGGCAGCCCCGAGGCCTTCTTCGAGGCGATCGGCTTCACGGTCGTCGGCGAGACGCAGTACGGGGACCACTTCGCAGCCCTGACGCTGTAGTGCCGGAACCGGTCGACTTCGGGGCCGAGGTCGCCGCCGTCGTCCGGGCGATCCCGCCGGCGCACGTCATGACGTACGGCGACGTGGCCGCGGTGCTCGGGTCGCGTGCGTCCCGCGCGGTCGGCAAGGTGATGGCGCACGAGGGCGCCGACCTGCCGTGGTGGCGCGTCGTCCGAGCCGGCGGGCTGCCACCCGTGCACCACGAGGCGCGCGCGCTCGAGCAGTACCGCGTCGAGGGCACGCCGCTGCGGTGGTCGCGGGACGGTGCGTCCTGGAGGCTCGACATGCCCCGGGCGCGCTGGTCGCCGACCGTGGACGGCTAGCGCTTCCGCGTCGTCGCCGCCGCGGCGCCGGGCTGCAGGTCGAACCGCGTGCCCTTCGGGTTCGACGGCAGCAGGAACATGACGAACAGCACGAGCGAGCCGATGCCCGGCAGCACGTGCAGGAACTGCCAGAAGCCGGACCGGTTCGCGTCGTGCAGTCGGCGCGCGCCGAGCGCGAGCCCGCCGATCAGGGTGACGACGGCCCAGAGCACGAACAGGTACGAGCCGACCGGGTTCTCGAGCAGCGGGGCGTCCGGGGTGAACGCCTGCGGCACGAGCTGCAGCACCAGGCCGATCGCGAACGACGTCAGCCACCACCACCAGAACTCGGAGCGCGAGGCCCGGCCGGTGAACACGGTGTACTTCCGCCAGAACCGTCGGACGGCCTCCGTGAAGGGTGCCCCGACGAAGGGGTCGCGCAGGGCGACACCGCCCGGCTGCACGTCGTCGGGCTGTCCGTCGCTGTGGCTCATCCCCCAAGCATCGCACCCCGGAACGCACATCGCGCCCCGTCGGGACGGGGCGCGATGTGCGGACGGGACGAGCAGGACGACTAGACCAGCGAGTCCCGCCAGGCGGCGTGCAGCTGGGCGAACCGTCCGGTGCCGGCGATGAGGTCGGCGGGGGTGCCGTCCTCCACGATCCGGCCGTACTCCATCACGAGCACCCGGTGGGCGATCGCGACGGTGGACAGCCGGTGCGCGATGATCACGGCGGTGCGGTCGGCGAGCAGGGTCTCGAGACCCTCCTGCACCAGACGCTCCGACGGGATGTCGAGCGACGCCGTGGCCTCGTCGAGGATGAGCACCTTCGGGTCGGCCAGGAACGCCCGGGCGAACGACAGCAGCTGGCGCTGCCCGGCCGACACGCGGCCGCCCCGCTTGTTCACGTCGGTGTCGTACCCGTCCGGCAGCGCCATGATGAACTCGTGCGCGCCGACGGCCTTCGCCGCCGACTCGATGTCCGCGCGCGAGGCACCCGGCCGGCCGAGCTCGATGTTGTCCGCGACCGAGCCGGAGAACAGGTACGCCTCCTGCGTCACCATGACGATGGCGCGGCGCATGTCCTTCGGGTCGAGGTCCCGCAGGTCGACGCCGTCCAGCGTCACGGTGCCGGCGGTCGGGTCGTAGAACCGGGCCATCAGCTTCGCGAGCGTCGACTTGCCGGCACCGGTCGACCCGACGAGCGCGATCGTCTGACCGGACGGGATGTGCAGGTCGAACTCCGGCAACACCACCCGGTCGGCCGTGTACGCGAACTCCACGTGGTCGAAGTCGATCCGACCGCGGGCGTCCGGCAGCTTCGTCGGCTTCGCGGGGTCCGGCACGCTCGGCCGCTCCTCGAGGACGCCGGAGATCTTCTCCATCGCCGCCGAGGCCGACTGGTAGCTGTTGTAGAACATCGCGAGTTCCTGCGCCGGGTCGAAGAACCGCTTGGCGTACAGCGCGACCGCGAGCAGCGCACCGATCTCCAGCGAGCCGCCGACGACCCGGAAGCCGCCGACGATGACGACGGCCGCCAGGGTGGCGTTGCCGATGAGCACCAGGCCCGGGTCGAAGATCCCGAACAGGTTGAACACCCGGGCGTTGGCCTGCCGGTTCAGCTCGACCTGCTCGCCGTACTCGGTCTCGTTGCGGGACTCCTTGCGGAAGGCCTGCACCGCGCGGATGCCGGTCATCGTCTCGACGAAGTGCACGATCACGCGGGCACTGGTGGTGCGGGTGGAGCGGAACAGCTGCTGCGAGCGCTGCTGGAACCACCGGGTCAGGAACCACAGCGGCACCAGGGCGATCGCGAGCACCAGGCCCGAGGTCGGGTCGAGGAACACCAGTGCCACCGCGGTGAACACCATGTACAGCACACCCTGGATGAGCTGGTTCAGGCCGGAGTCGAGCAGCTCGCGGATGGAGTCCAGGTCGCTGGTCTGGCGCGAGATGATCCGGCCGGACGTGTACGTCTCGTGGAACTCCAGGGACAGCCGCTGGGTGTGCAGGAACACCCGCTTGCGGAGGTCGAACAGGATCGCCTGGCTGATCCGCGCCGCCAGCACCGTGTACCAGGCGGTGAGGACCGCGCCGACGATGGCGATCGTGATGTACAGCCCGACGACGAGGAACGCCGGCATCCAGTCGTCGCGGTCGAGCACGGCGGGCAGGGCGTTGTCGATGCCCCACGCGATGAGCGTCGGGCCGGCGACCTGTCCACCCGTCGAGAGCACCACGACGACGGCGATGCCCCACAGCCGTGCCTTGAGCGGCGCCGCGAGCGAGCTGAGCAGCGACAGCGACCGGCCGCGGAGGCGACGACTCTCGGCCTTCGTGAAGTCCTCGCGCTCCTCGCCGCGGGTGCCGTGCACGGTGATGGACGCGGTGACCGGGGCTGCTGCCTCGGCCGCCTGCGTGCCGGTGCCGACCTGCGCGATCGGCACCGCTCCTCCCGGCTCCTGGTCGACGGTCAGGGGCACGTCGTGGTCGGTCTCGTTGCTCATGCCATCGCCTCCTCTCGGTCCTCGGCGTCGTCGTCGTCGAGCGACGAGATGACGAAGCGGTAGTGCTCGTTGGTGGCCATCAGCTCCGAGTGGGTGCCGACGGCGGTGACGCGCCCGTTCTCCATGAGAGCCACGCGGTCGGCGAGGGTCACGGTGGACGGACGGTGGGCGACGATGAGCGAGGTCGTCTCGGCGAGGACCCGGCGGAGCCCGGCCTCGACGCGTGCCTCGGTGTCGACGTCGAGCGCGGACAGCGGGTCGTCGAGGACGAGCACGCTCGGCCGCGCGGCGATCGCCCGGGCGAGTGCCAGACGCTGCCGCTGGCCGCCGGAGAGGGACAGCCCCTCTTCGCCGACGCGGGTGTCCACGCCGTCGGGCAGGTCGTCGACGAAGGCCGCCTGGGCGATGTCGAGCGCCTCACGCATCACGCGGTCGGCCTCGGCACCGGACAGGTCCGGCCGGCCGAGCAGGACGTTGTCGCGGACGCTGGACGAGAACAGCGTGGCGTCCTCGAACGCGACGCCGACGTGCCGACGGAGTTCGGCGCGGGTGAGGTCGCGGACGTCGACGCCGTCGATCGTCACCGATCCCCCGGTCACGTCGTACAGCCGCGGGACGAGCGAGAGCAGCGTCGTCTTGCCGGAACCGGTGAGCCCGACCAGCGCCATCGTCTCGCCCGGTCGCAGCTGCAGCTCGACGCCGTTCACCAGGTCGGGGAACTGCGGCGGGGAGTCCTGGTAGCGGAAGTGCGTCGCGTTGAACGACAGCGCACCACGCGGTTCGGTGATCGTCTTCGGCGATGCCGGGTCGGTGATCGTGTTCTCGGAGTCCATCACCTCGAAGAACCGGTCGACGGCGGTGCGGGTGTCGAAGGTCATCGACAGGAAGAACCCGATCGACTCGATCGGGAAGCGCAGGACCGTCGCCGTCGCGAAGAACGCGAACAGCTGGCCGACGCTCAGCTCCCCCTGGCTGGCGAGCCAGATGCCGGCGAGCAGACAGAGTGCGAACGCCACGTCCGGCACGAGCAGCAGCCAGAACCAGATCGCCGCGATCGCCTTCGCCTTCTCGATCTCGGTGCCGCGCAGCTGCTCGGCCTGCTCGGCGAACTCGTCGAGCTTGTACCGACCACGGCCGAACGCCTTGAGCACGCGGATGCCGTGCACCGACTGCTCGACGCTGGTGGCGAGGTCGCCGACCTGGTCCTGGCTGCGGCGCGCGACGATGGAGTACTTCCGCTCGAACAGGACGCTGTTCACCCAGACCGGGATCGAGGCGACCAGGAAGATCAGCCCGAGCTGCCAGCCGAAGGTGAACAGCACGCCGAAGCCGATGACGATCGTGACGACGTTGACGACCAGCAGCACGATGCCGAAGGCCAACCAGCGGCGGATCAGCGACAGGTCGGACACCGAGCGGGACAGCAGCTGCCCGGACTCCCACCGGTCGTGGAACGCGACGGGCAGGTCCTGCAGCTTGGCGTACAGCGCGTTGCGCATGCTCGCTTCGATCCGGGTCGACGGTCGCATGACCATCTTCCGGCGGGAGGCGATGAAGAACGCCTCGAGGATGCCGAGCGCCAGCACGCCGAGACCGGCGGGCCAGATGCGGCTGCCGTCACCGGACGCGAGCGGTCCGTCGACGAGTGCCTGCAGCACGTAGGGGATGACGAGCGCGACGACGGAGGCGCCGAGCGCCGCCAGCATCCCGCCGAACAGCCGCCATCGGTACGGCTTGACGTAGGGCCAGATGCGCGCGATGGCGCGGGCCGTGGATGGGCGCGCCGGTGTCGGCGCCGGTTCCCGGTGGGGTACCTGGGACATGCGTGTGCGTCCTCGTGCTTCGTACGGGCACCGGTGCGGTCAGGTTGCGGCTGACCGGACGGGAGGCCCGGGGTGCGTTGCGTGGTCTGGTCGGCCCGGTGCCCGCTCGGGGTCCGCCGCGGGGGACGCGGAGACCCTCGGGTTGCGTCGACGCCGCTGGTACGACGTCGCCCGTGGGGCGGGTGGGGCCGGTCGTGCGCCTAGGCGGACGGCGGTGTCGGGACGCCGGGAGCGGCCGTGCCGGTGGACGTCGATCGTGTCCGGGCAGCCGTTGCGGTGGTGCCGGTCGTCGTGTCCATCGTCACTCCAGTCTCGTCGTCGTCACCGTCGTGCCCGCGGTGCTGCCGACCTGAGAAGTCGTCAGCGATGAGGTCGCGGAGCCTTGCAGACTATCGGCACGGACTTCCAGGGCGCAACCAGGAACACGTGCAGGTTGCACCCTGGTCGCTCCCGGGTCGGACCCGACTCAGTGGAAGAAGTGGCGCTCGCCCGTGAAGTACATCGTCACGCCGGCCGCCGTCGCCGCCTGGATGACCTCGTCGTCACGGACACTGCCACCGGGCTGGGCGACCGCACGGACACCCGCGTCGAGGAGCACCTGCAGGCCGTCGGCGAACGGGAAGAACGCGTCCGAGGCCGCGACCGACCCGGCAGCGCGGTCCCCGGCCCGGTTCACCGCGAGGTGGCACGAGTCGACCCGGTTGACCTGCCCCATGCCGACCCCGACGCTCGCGCCCTGGTTCGCCAGCAGGATCGCGTTCGACTTCACCGCACGGCTGGCCTTCCACGCGAACGCCAGGTCCGCCAGGGTCTGCTCGTCGGCGGGCTCGCCGGAGACCAGCGTCCAGCTCGACTGGTCGAACGTGGTGAAGCGGTCGGCGTCCTGCACCAGGAACCCGCCGGAGATCTGCTTGACCTCCTGCTCGGCCAGCGCGAAGTCGCTCGGCAGCGTCAGCAGGCGGATGTTCTTCTTGCGGGACAGGACCTCGAGCGCCTCGGGGTCGAAGGCGGGGGCGACGACGACCTCGGTGAAGATGTCGGCGACCGTCTCGGCCATGCCGCGGGTGACCGTGCGGTTCGCCGCGATGACCCCGCCGAACGCGGAGAGCGGGTCGCACGCGTGGGCGGCGGCGTGCGCCGAGGCGATCGGGTCACCGGCGTCGGGGGCGGCGACCGCGATGCCGCAGGGGTTGGCGTGCTTGATGATCGCGACGGCCGGCTCGGTGAAGTCGTAGGCGGCACGGACGGCGGCGTCGGCGTCGACGTAGTTGTTGTACGACATCTCCTTGCCGTGCAGCTGCGTCGCCTGGGCGATCCCGGTGCCGTTCGTGCTCGTGTAGAGCGCGGCCGACTGGTGGGCGTTCTCGCCGTAGCGGAGCGTCGTGGCGTGGTCAGCGGAGAACGTGAGGTGCGTCGGGAACGCGCTGGGGGCCTCCTGGCCGGCGTCCGTGGACGGACCGGACGCGGTGGACGGGGTCGCGGTGTCGGTCGGAGCGACGACCTCGGACGCGAAGTAGCTGGCCACCGCGGTGTCGTACGCCGCGGTGTGGCCGAAGGCCTGCGCGGCGAGACGCTTGCGGAGCTCGAGCGTCGTGCCGCCCGCGCGGACCGCCTCGACGACCTCGGCGTAGGACGACGGCGACACCACGATCGCGACGTTCGGGTGGTTCTTCGCCGACGCACGGACCATCGCCGGGCCGCCGATGTCGACGTTCTCGACCACGGTGGCGGTGTCCGCTCCGGAGGCGACCGTCTCGACGAACGGGTACAGGTTCACCACGACCAGCTCGAACGGGGCGATGCCGAGGTCGGCGAGCTGCTGCTCGTGCGACTCGAGCCGCAGGTCGGCGAGGAGACCCGCGTGCACGGCCGGGTGCAGGGTCTTCACGCGTCCGTCGAGCGACTCCGGGAAGCCCGTGACGCTCGCGACGTCCGTGACCGCGTACCCGGCGTCGCGGATGGTCTGCGCGGTCGAACCGGTGGAGACGAGTTCGACACCACTGTCGGCGAGTGCGCCGGCGAGCTCGAGCAGCCCCGACTTGTCACTCACCGAGATGAGGGCTCGACGCACGGGCACGACGTCCCGGTCGCGGTACAGGCTGGGGTCGGCGGCGTGCACGCTCATGCGGGGGTGGTGCCCTTCAGGTCGATGTGTCCGTTGGCGATGTCGAGGACGGTCTGGATGAGCAGCCGGCGTTCGACGGGCTTGATGCGGTCGTGCAGGGTCGACTCGGTGTCGCCGGGCAGGACCGGGATCCGCTCCTGCGCCAGGATCGGACCGCTGTCGACGCCGTCGTCGACCGCGATGACGCTCGCGCCGGTCTCGGTGACGCCGGCGGCCAGGGCGTCCCGGACGCCGTGCGCTCCGGGGAACTCGGGCAGGTACGCGGGGTGGGTGTTGATGACCGACGGGCCGAACTCGGCGACGACGGCGGGCGGCAGCAGGCGCATCAGCCCGGACAGGACCAGGAGGTCCGGTGTCCACGGGCGGATCTGCTCGGCGAGCGCCGCACCCCACTCGGCGCGGGTGGCGTACCGGGTGAAGGGGACCGTGAAGGTCGGGATCGAGTACTCCTCGCCGAGCTGCAGCCCCTCGGCGTCGCGGTCCGCCCCGATCGCGACGACGCGGGCGGGGTACTCGGCATCGCGGGTCGCCTCGAGCAGGGCTCGGAGGTTCGACCCGGTACCGGAGATCAGGACGACCAGTTCGAGCACGGGGACAAGCCTAGCGGGGCGGGGTGCTGCGCTGCGTTCCTCGAGGACGGGCAGCGCCGGACCTGGAGCGGTCCGGCGCTGCCCGGGCGTCTGCTCAGAACTCCCAGGTGATGGTGTCCGGGAACGAGGTCTTGCCGTTGAACGTCTGGAACGACGACTGCGGGTTCGATCCGGCGTGGTAGCGCACCGGGACCTCCGCCTTGCCGTACCGATCGGCGACGGCGGTCGTCGTCACGCCGTTGGTCGTGACGGAGACCGTCGCACCGGGCAGTGCCTGGAACGGGAGCACGTGGTCGAAGCGTCCGGCCTCCACCTGAGCGGCGATCCGCTCGAGCTGTCGTTCACTCGTCTTGTCGATGGCCTGCGGCACGGCTGCCTGACCGAAGTCGACGTGCACCGGGTAGACCGGAGCGCCGCCAGCCGTCGAGATGCCGAGGTCCTCCTCGTCGAGGCCGACGCCCTTCACCACGAAGTGCCCGGGTCGGCTCGGCGACTGCCAGTCCGAGGTGCTGGGCGCGTCGAAGGCCTCGCCGTTGCGGAGCACCTCCAGGTCGGTGACCCGGTCGACGTCGACGTCGAGGATGACGTACTCCGGGAAGTGGCGGACCGTCACGTTGGTGACCGGCGAGGTCGTCTCCGCCCCGGGCTGGCCGGGCTGACCGGGCGTGGAGGACGAGGCAGTGGTGACGGGAGCGGCCTGCGCGGCGACGGGTGCGAGCACCAGGCCGGCGCCGACGAGCGCGGTAGCGCCGGCGACCAGGAGTCGGGATCGGTTCATGGGGATGTCCTGTTCTACGAGGGGAACGACTCGGATCGAGCCGAGGCGATCTTCCAGAACAGCGCTGACAACATCCGGTATGTGATGTTTGCCGCCGACCTCAGGCGGGGTCGTCACCCTTCGGCTTCCGCCACCAGGGCAGCTCGTCCTCCGGGATCTGGTCCGTCGTGTCCCAGGGGGTCGCCCGTGGCGCGGATCGTGCCGGCGGCTCCGGGTCGACGTCGTCGCGCCCGGCGACGAACTCCTCGGTGCTCCAGGGGAACGCCGGCTGCTCGTCGGTCCGTGGGACGGGAGGCGTCTCCCGCAGCTCCGCAGGACCCGCTGCGGCCGCGACGGACGAGCGGTCCGCCGAGCGGCCGGCGGTGCCGGCACCGTCGGTGCCACCGGCCCCACCGGCACGGTGACGCAGGTCATCCGCCCGGTCGCGGAGCCCGCCAGCACGGTCGCGGAGGTCACCCGCGCGGACCCGGGCACCGGACGCCGCTGCGCGGAGCCGTGCCCGGACGCTGCCGACGGCGTCGCCAGCCCTCGCGCCCAGACCGTGGGCACCCGGCGCGTGGGTGTCCTGGTCCGCCTGAGCTGCCGACCGGTCCGGCAGGCGCTCGGCCGCGACGGCGTCGGTCCGGGCCCAGTCGGGCAGGTCGACGTCGGTCACGGCGGGCTGGACGGGGTCGGACGCTGGCGGGGTCGCCGTCGGCTCGCCGGCGCGGGCAGTCTCGGCGGCCCGGCCGGTCTCGGCGGATGCGGCAGTCTCGGCGGCCCGGGCGGTCACGGCGGATCCGTCAGTCTCGGCAGCACGGGAGGTCTCGGCGCGCTCCGGGGCCCCCGACACACGCCGATCGTGGTCCGTCCCCGCCTGCGCCGTCGTCACGGCGTCGTGCTGCTCGTCGACCGAGAAGCGGTGCACCTCGGTGGTCCGCCCGGCTCCGGCGGACTCGAGCGCAGCGATCAACGAGCCGCCCTCCGTGCTCGCGTCGGCGGCGGCGAGGTCGTCCTCGGTCTCGTGCCACCGCTCCCCGATCCACGACCGCTCGGGCAGACGCACCAGGTCGCTGCCGATCGCGAGTGCGACGACGGCGGGCAGGCCGATCTCGAGCGCCGCGAAGGCCCCGACCGACCAGGCGTGTGGCCCGACCTCGGCGAGACGCCCGGGCCCGACGGACCCCGAGGACAGCCAGGCGATCCCGCCGATGACGATGCCGGCGACGAGTCCGGTCGCAACACCGCCGAGGGCCCGGTACAGCGCAGAGTCCGCCGTGCCGAGCAACCGCACCAGACGCGGCCGCATCAGCCCGCCCACCGCGAAGCCCGCGACGACGGGGACCAGGATCCAGACCAGACCGAACGTGTGCCCGGAGGTCGGCAATGCCCCGAGGACCGGGATCGCCGGCACCGGACCGAGGGCCGTCCCGATCGGCGACACAGCCGAACCGGCGCCGATGGCGAAGCCCGGCCCGACCAGCCAGGCGGTGGCCCAGGCGACGAAGTCGGGGATGAACGCGAGCTGCCCGACGGTCAGGGTGAAGCCGCCGACCAGCCCGGCGTGCGAGCGCTCGTAGAGGGTGATGACCTCGGCGAAGGACACCAGCAGCACCAGGCCGACGAGCACCGCGGCGACCGCCACGACGCACGCGGTCGCGACCGTTCCGGCACGCAGGCCGAACCCGACGACGACCCGCCACACGCCGGGGATCCGGTCCACCAGGGCGACGACCCGCGCGGTGACCGGGTCCGCGGCCAGGCCCCGGCGGCGGCGACAGACCTCGGCGGAGACGACGGCTGGGATCCCGAACCAGAGCGCTGGGGAGACGACGGCCTGCCAGGTGGTGGGATGGCTGGCCGCGGTGGTGGAGCTCAGTGCGACCAGGAGCCCGAGGACGGCGACGGCGGCGGTGCCGACCAGGATCCCGGTCACCCGGTGCTCGGTCTCGGCGAACCGGCGTCCGGCACGGGCCCCGAGCCAGGCGGTGACGACGGCGAACCCGAGGGCGGCGAGGCTCACCCCGATCGGCGCGGAGGCTCCGGACAACCCGGTCGCCTTCGCGGCGGCGGCGCCGAGGCTGAACGACACGTCGACGCCGTGCCCGATCAGCCAGACGTTGCCGGCAGCGGTCCAGAACACGTTCCAGTCCACCTGCAGCCCGTACTCGAACGCCCACAGCAGGGTGAGCGGGACGAGTGCGATGCCCACGCCGACGCCGACCGTCACGATCGCTTCGATCACGGCGAGCAGAGCGGTTCCCAGGCGGTTCATCGCAGCGAGGATACGGCCGCCACCTCCGCGCCGGCCGGTGCCGCGCGGCTCCGGCGGAACACCGGTGTTCGTCGGTCACATCGCGTCCGGACGCGGCGCGATCGACGAACACCGGTGTTGTGCACGGCGCGGCCGACGGAGACCCGCCGAAGGAACGACGGGAGGCGCGGTGCCAGCCGGCACCGCGCCTCCTGTCCGTGGGGAATTGCGACTACTTCGCCGCGACGACCTCGCGCAGCAGCGCCGCGGTCTCGGACGGGGTCTTGCCGACCTTGACGCCCGCGGCCTCGAGCGCCTGCTTCTTCGCCTCGGCCGTGCCGGCGGAACCGGAGACGATCGCGCCGGCGTGGCCCATCGTCTTGCCCTCCGGCGCGGTGAATCCCGCGACGTAGCCGACGACCGGCTTCGTGACGTGCGCCTTGATGTAGTCGGCGGCACGCTCTTCGGCGTCGCCACCGATCTCACCGATCATGACGATGGCCTCGGTCTCGGGGTCCGCTTCGAACGCGGCGAGCGCGTCGATGTGCGTCGTCCCGATGACCGGGTCGCCGCCGATGCCGATGGCGGTCGAGAAGCCCAGGTCACGCAGCTCGTACATCATCTGGTAGGTCAGCGTGCCGGACTTCGACACGAGACCGATCGGGCCCTTGCCGGTGATCGTCGCCGGGGTGATGCCGACGAGCGACTCCCCCGGGGTGATGATGCCCGGGCAGTTCGGGCCGATGATCCGGGTCTTCGCGCCGAGGGCCTTGGCGTGTGCCCAGAACTCGGCGGAGTCCTGCACCGGGATGCCCTCGGTGATGACGACGACGAGGGGGATCTCGGCGTCGATGGCCTCCATCACGGCGTCCTTCGCGAACGCCGGCGGGACGAAGACGATCGAGACGTCGGCACCGGTGGTGTCGATGGCTTCACGCACCGAGCCGAAGACGGGCAGCTCGACGTCGCCGTGTGTGACGGTGGTGCCGGCCTTGCGGGCGTTGACACCGCCGACGACCTGCGTGCCGGCCTTGAGCATGAGGGCGGTGTGCTTCGTGCCCTCACCGCCCGTGATGCCCTGGACGATGACCTTGGAGTCCTTGTTGAGGAAGATCGACATGGTCAGTCCCTTCAGGCCGCTGCGGCGGCGAGTTCGGCGGCCTTCTCGGCCGCGTCGTCCATGGTCGCGGCGACGGTGACCAGCGGGTGTGCTGCCTCCGCCAGGATCCGTCGGCCCTCTTCCACGTTGTTGCCGTCCAGGCGGACGACGAGCGGCTTGGTGGCCGCGTCGCCGAGGATGCCCAGTGCGGCGACGATGCCGTTCGCGACGGCGTCGCAGGCGGTGATGCCGCCGAAGACGTTCACGAAGACGCTCTTCACCTGCGGGTCGCCGAGGATGACGTCGAGGCCGTTGGCCATGACCTCTGCCGAGGCGCCGCCGCCGATGTCGAGGAAGTTGGCGGGCTTCACGCCGCCGTGGCGCTCACCGGCGTAGGCGACGACGTCGAGCGTCGACATGACGAGCCCGGCACCGTTGCCGATGACGCCGACCTGGCCGTCGAGCTTGACGTAGTTCAGGCCGTGGGCCTTCGCCTTGGCCTCGAGCGGGTCCTCGCTCGCGGTGTCCTCGAGTGCCCCGTGCCCCTCGTGGCGGAAGTCGGCGTTCTCGTCGAGCGTGACCTTGCCGTCGAGCGCGAGGATCTGGCCGTCGCCCGTGCGGACGAGGGGGTTCACCTCGACCAGGGTGGCGTCCTCGCCCGCGAAGACGTCGTACAGCTTCACGAAGACGCCGGCGACCTGCTCGACGAGTTCGTCCGGGAACCCGGCCTGGCGCGCGATCGCCTCGCCCGCCTCCTGGTTGATGCCGGTCAGCGGGTTGACCTCGACCCGGGCGAGCGCCTCGGGCTTCTCGACCGCGAGCTGCTCGATCTCCATGCCGCCCTCGACACTGACGAGCGACAGGTACGAGCGGTTGGCCCGGTCGAGCAGCACCGAGAAGTAGAACTCCTCGGCGATGTCGGCACCCTGGGCGACCATCACACGCT
Organism: Curtobacterium sp. APC 4022; assembly: GCF_030407555.1. Lineage (NCBI taxonomy): Bacteria > Bacillati > Actinomycetota > Actinomycetes > Micrococcales > Microbacteriaceae > Curtobacterium > Curtobacterium sp. APC 4022. The sequence goes on along the minus strand of NZ_JASDDD010000005.1, from coordinate 29,564 downwards.
GGACGGTGTGGCCCTTGATGTCGAGGCCGAGGATCGCCTGCGCATGCGCGAACGCCTCGTCCGGGGTCTTCGCGACCTTGACGCCGCCCGCCTTGCCGCGGCCGCCGACCTTCACCTGCGCCTTGACGACGACCACGCCGCCGATCTGCTCGGCTGCGGCCTTCGCCTGCTCTGGGGTGTCGGCGATGATGCCCTGCAGCACAGGGACGCCGTAGGACTCGAAGAGGTCCCTGGCCTGGTACTCGAAAAGATCCACGCTGTTCTTCTTCCCGCACGGTTCGTGCGATCGGCATCGGTCATCGGGTCGCAGCACTCTCCATCGAGGGTCGCTCGATGTCGAGACAACGGCCGCGTCCGAGCCTAGCGCCGGCAGGTGGACGGACGGTTCCGCCGCCGGCAACCTGTGGAGAACCGCCGGGACGACCGCCGGGACGACCGGGGTACAGGTCGCTCGTCCGCGGTGCGCAGTCCCCGAACGGCCCGCCAGCGCAGCGCGGGCACGGTCGATCAGGTGCAGAAAGAACTCCGTACCCGTGCCGCCGACGTCTTCGGTTGGGAACTCCGCGACGCTCAGCAGACCGTGGTCGACGCGGTCCTCGCCGGACGCGACGCCATCGCCCTGATGCCGACCGGCTCGGGCAAGTCCGCGATCTACCAGGTCGCCGCCCTCGCCCTCGACGGCCCCGTCGTCGTGGTCTCACCGCTCGTGGCCCTGCAGGAGGACCAGGTCGTCGGCATCGAGGACCACCCGGACGCACCGCGTGCCGTGACCATCAACGCCACCCGGGCGCACCGGGAGCTCGACGACGCGTGGCAGGCCGTCGCGTCCGGTGAGGCCCGCTACGTCTTCCTCGCACCGGAGCAGCTCGCCAAGGACGAGGTCGAGGACCGGCTGCGCGAAGCCGGCGTCGCCCTGGTCACGGTCGACGAGGCGCACTGCGTCTCCAGCTGGGGCCACGACTTCCGCCCGGACTACCTGGTCCTCGGGGAGGTCATCGAGCGACTCGGCCGTCCGCCGGTCCTGGCGATGACCGCCACCGGTTCGACCCCGGTCCGCACCGAGATCGTCGAGCGGCTCGGCATGCGCGACCCGCTCGTCGTGGCCACCGGGTTCGACCGGCCGAACCTGCGCTTCGAGGTGCAGCGCCACACCGACGAGGTGGCGAAGCGCGAGGCGGTCGTCGAGCAGGTCGTGGGGCTCGAGGGCGCGGGCATCGTCTACGTCGCCACCCGGGCCGAGACCCTCGTCTACGCCGACGAACTCGTCGAGAGCGGCCGTCGTGCGAAGGCGTACCACGCGGGTCTCCGGGTGCGGGACCGGGAGCACGTGCACCACGAGTTCCTGGACGGCGAACTGGACGTCGTCGTCGCCACGAGCGCGTTCGGCATGGGCATCGACAAGCCCGACGTCCGCTTCGTCGTGCACGCCGACGTGCCCGAGTCCGTCGACGCCTACTACCAGGAGGTCGGCCGGGCCGGTCGGGACGGCGACGTCGGACTCGCCACCCTGCACTACCGGTCCGAGGACCTCGGGCTCCGCCGGTTCTTCGCGTCCGGGTCGCCCCGTCCGGCGTCGCTCCGCGCGGTGTTCGACGCGGTCCCCGCCGACGGCACGCTCGCCCGCTCCGAGGTCGCCGAGCGGGCCGGGCTCGCCGCCCGCACCGCCGGCCGCGTGGTGAACACGCTGGTGGACGCCGGCGCGTTGATCGACGATCGTGACGGCCTGCGTCGCGCCCCGGACGGCCCCGCCGACGCCGTCGCCGCGGCCGAACTCGCCAAGCGGCACGCGAAGGAACGGGAGCGCGTCGAGGAGTCCCGCATCGAGATGATGCGGCGCTTCGCCGAGACGACCGGCTGCCGTCGGCAGTTCCTGCTCGGCTACTTCGGCGACGAACTGCCCGAGCCGTGCGGCAACTGCGACACCTGCTCCGCCGGCACCGCCACCGACGCGGACGCCCACGGTGCCGACGGGTCGCACGACACCGAGTGGCCGCCGGACGCGCCGGTCGAGCACGCCGAGTGGGGTCGCGGCACCGTGATGAGCACCGAGGACGACCGGCTGACGGTGTTCTTCGAGTCCGCCGGCTACCGCACGCTCGACCTGCAGGACGTCACCGAACGGCACCTGCTCGAGCGGGTCTGAACCGACTCCGCGAGCGCGTCCGTGCGCGACTCCGGCGGGTCTGGCGGGTCCGGCGGGTCTGGCGGGTCTGGCGGGTGTGGCGGGTGTGGAGGGGGAAGGCGCGGTCGCTCGACCACCCGTCGGCGACCGCGCTCCACTCCCCCGAGCACGTGCAGTAGACACCGGGAGGGTGACCCGTCGGTGACCACCGGGTGAACGGCGCGCGAACCGGCCACGATCGGCAGCGCCGGCCTTCGGCAGTGCGCTCCACGGCCCGCCACCACCCGGCACGTCCCCCGGGCTCCGCGCGCACTCCCACCGGCACCCGGGTACCAAGGACCGGTGGGAAGGTCCACGCCGCACACCGCGGGACCGCCCACCACGCACCACCACGACGACCGACAGGAGCGACCATGTCCGACCCCGGAACCACCCCAGGCGACGCGTTCAGCGACGGCGTCAGCGACTCCGACGACCAGGGCCGCGCCGACGACGTCGACCGCGAGTACGTCGGCGGCTTCGAGGCCGACGACGCCGAAGAGGCACTCGAGACCGTGACGAACGACGCCGTCGCCGGCGAGACCGTCGAGCCGCAGCTCGGCGACGGCACCGACGACGGCCCCACCGGTGGCGCACCGAACGAGGGGTCGCCGGACATGTGGGAGCACGGCGACGACCGTCCCGACCTCGGTGGCGACCTGGGCACGAAGCCGCTCTGAGCGGATCGGACGAAGCAGAGCCGATCCGACGACACCGGCCGATCGGAGCACCGACCGTGACCGACCGACGGACGGGAGGCTCGGCGCGGGACGTGCGCCGGGCCTCCCGTCCGTCCCCGGGTCACCCCCATGGCGACCGCGACCCGGCGCTCCGCCGGTTCCTCGCCGACAGCACGCCCGTCGCGGCCGGTGGCCGGGCGATCCTGCTGCAGATCGCGGACCCGGTGGTGGCCGCCGGGGTGCGGCGCCACTCGGACTTCGCGCGCCGACCGCAGCAGCGCCTGGCGCACACCCTGATGTACGTCTACGCCGTCGTGGTCGGGACGCCCGAGGACGCTGCCGTCGCGGCGTCGTTCGTGACGCACGCGCACCGACCGGTGACCGGCGCCGACGACCCGGACCGGCAGCTCTGGGTCGCGGCCACGCTCGTCGACTCCGCGCTCCGGACGCACCGCCTGCTCGGCAGCCCGGTCGACGACGAGCGGGCCGAGGACGTCCTCCGGGCGTACGCGCCGATCGCGACCGCGCTGCGGGTGCCGGCGGAGCGGTGGCCGGACTCGATGGCGGCCTTCGAGCGGTACTGGGTGTCGACGCTGGCGCAGCTCCGGGTCACCGACGACGCCCGCGGCGTGGTGCGCGACCTGCTGCACCCGCGGCACGCACCGGTCTGGGTCCGCGCCGTGATGCCGGTCGTCCGGGTCGTCACGGTGGGGATGCTGCCGGCGCCGGTCCGGACGCAGTACGGCTTCCCGTGGGGCCCGCGGGAGGTCCGTCGCTTCCGCCGGACCGTGACGGGGCTCCGGCTGCTCCGTGCCGTCCTGCCCGGGGCGTTGCTCCGTCTGCCGGGGCCGCTGCTCCTCCGTGCCATGCACCGGACCGCCCGGCGGTACGCCGCGGCCTGAACCCGATCCGACCAGTTTCTTGTCACAGCGACAAGAACAGTGCTACGGTCGGGTCATGGCAGTCGAACTCAGCACCCGGACCCGCTCCGGCCAGCCGACCACCCCGACGTTCACCACCATGCGGTTCCCCGCGGGTGAGGCACACGTCAAGGTCGCGGCCGGTCCCGACGAGTCGGCGGACGCCGCCGCCACCCAGATCCCGGCGGCGGACCTCGTCGAGGTCGCGACGCTCCGCGGCACGAGCGGCGACGACCTCGTCATGCTCGGCATGTGGGCGGACGCGGTCCGACAGCGCGGCTCCCGCTCCGTCGCCCTCGTCCCGTACCTGCCCGGCGCCCGCCAGGACCGCGGCCTGCCGTTCGGCGCGAAGGTCTACGCGGACATCCTCAACGGCTTCCACATCGACCAGGTGATCGCGTTCGACCCGCACTCGCCGGTCATCGTCGGACTGATCGCGGACCTGACCGTGGTGGCGAGTGCCCGCATCGTCCGCGACGAGGTGGTCGGCGCCCCCGGCACCGAGCAGGCGTACCAGGGCATCATCGCCCCGGACGCCGGCGCGGTCGCCCGGGCCACCGCGGCCGCCGACGCCTGCGGGCTGCCCGTGTACCGCGCCGAGAAGCACCGCAACCCGGACACCGGCAAGCTCGACGGCTTCACCTGCGAGCCGCTGCCCGACACCGGTCGGTTCCTCGTCGTCGACGACATCTGCGACGGCGGCGGCACGTTCATGGGGCTCGCGGGCAGCACCGGACTGCCGAAGGAGCGCCTGGGCCTCTGGGTCTCGCACGGCGTCTTCTCCGGCCGGGCCGCCCAGCTCGCCGACCACTTCGGCGAGATCGTCACCACCGACTCGTACCCCGCGCAGAACGCCATCGAGGGCCTGCGCACCGTCCCCCTGACCCCGTACCTCTCCGAGGAGATCCGATGACGAACACGACCCCGACCACCACCGGCCTCGAGCCGCGGATCACCACCGCCAGCCCGATCGCCCCGCTCCTGGCCGTCGACGGCTACAAGCACTCGCACCGGCAGCTCTACCCCGAGGGCACCACGCGGATCCTCATCAACTGGACGAACCGGTCGAACGCACACATGCCGGAGTCGACGCACGCGGTCGTCTTCGGGCTGCAGGCCTTCGTGCAGCGGTACCTGGTCGAGGCGTGGGCGCCGTTCTTCGCCGCCGACGAGGACCTGGTCTGCGACCTCTTCGAGCAGGCGCTCGAGGGCTACTTCGGCCCGAACACCATCGGCAGCGACCACGTCCGCGCCCTGCACCGCCTCGGCTACCTTCCCCTCGAGATCCGCGCCCTGCCCGAGGGCACCCTCGCCCCGATCGGTGTCGCGACCCTGACCGTCGAGAACACCGTCGACGCGTTCTCGTGGCTGCCGAACTACATCGAGACCGCCCTGTCGGCGTCGATCTGGCACCCGTCCACCGTAGCCACGAAGGCGCTCGAGTACCGCGACCTGATGGAGGAGTGGGCCGAGCGCACCGGGGCGGACCCGGCGAGCATCGACTTCGCCGCCCACGACTTCTCGTTCCGCGGGCAGACCAGCATCGAGTCCGCTGCCGCGTCCGGCGCCGGACACCTGCTCTCGTTCCTCGGCACCGACTCGATGCCGTCGCTCGACCACATCGCCCGCTACTACCCCGGCGACAACGGCTGGGTGGCGGCGAGCGTCCCGGCCACCGAGCACAGCGTGATGTGCGTCCGCGGTGCCGACGGCGAGCTCGAGACCTTCCGGCAGATCCTCGACGTGTACCCGACCGGCGTCGTGTCGGCGGTCAGCGACGGCTTCGACCTGTTCAAGGTGCTCACCGAGGTGCTGCCGCAGCTCAAGGACCGCATCATGGCCCGCGACGGCAAGCTCGTGATCCGCCCCGACTCCGGCGACCCGGTCGACATCGTCACCGGCACCGTGCACGGCGTCGACGAGGCCGAGCTCTCCGCCGCCGACCGCAGTGACGAGCAGAAGGGCGTCGTGGAACTGCTCGACGAGCTGTTCGGCCACACCGTCAACGAGCGCGGCTACAAGGTCCTCGACCAGCACATCGGCGTCATCTACGGCGACAGCATCACCCTCGACCGGGCCCGCCGCATCTACGAGCGCCTGGCCGCGAAGGGCTACGCCAGCGACAACGTGGTGCTCGGCATCGGGTCGTACACGTACCAGTTCATGACCCGCGACAACCTCGGCAGCGCGGTCAAGGCCACGTGGGCACTGGTGAACGGTGAGCCGGTCGACATCCAGAAGGACCCGAAGACCGGCAGCGGCAAGAAGAGCGCGAAGGGCCGCATCGCCCTGCACCGCGACGCGACCGGCGAGATCCGGCAGACCGACCAGGCCACGCCGGAGGACGAGGCGACCAGCCTGCTCCAGCCGGTGTGGGTCGACGGGCGGTTCACGGTCCTCCAGTCCTTCGCCGACGTCCGCGAGACCCTCCGTCGCGAACGGGCCGACCGCGCCGCCCGCCGCGCGGCTGCCGCCGGCACCGACACCGACCCGGTGGCGGCGACCGCGTGACCGGGGCCGCCCCCGCGGCGGTCCGCGACCAGCCGCTGATCGCCGTGGACGTCGTCCTCGTCGCGTTCGACGGCGCCGGTACTGGTGCGGGCGACACGGCGGGGCCGGGCGGTCTCCGGGTCGCCACCGCCCGCCGGCTGTACGAACCGTTCGTCGGACGGGAGGCACTGCCCGGCGTCCTGCTGGACGGTCCGGAACTCCTCGCCGACGGTGCGCGACGCGCCCTGCGGACCAAGACCGGGGTGGACGCGGCGGCGGTCCGGCACCTCGCCCAGGTCGGGGCGTTCGACGGCCCCGAGCGCGACCCGCGGAGCGCCGCGATCAGCATCGCGTTCCTGGCCGTGACCGCCGGGGCGACCCGGGTGGACGACGCCGTGCGCTGGCACGACGCGACGGACCTGCCGCTCGGGCTGCCGTTCGACCACGACCGGATCATCGCCGCGGCGCTCGACCACGCCCGGACCCGGCTCTGGTCGGACACACTGCTGACCCGGGCGCTGCTCGGCGAGCGGTTCACCACACCGGACGCCGCACGGCTCGTCGTCGCCCTGACCGGTGTGACGCCGGACGCGGGCAACCTCAACCGGGCGCTCCGCACGAACCCGGCACTGACCCGGCTCGACCCCGCGGCCGTGCCGGTGACGCGGACCGGCACCGCGCGGGCGGGTCGTCCCCCGGCAGCCTGGACGTGGACGGACTGAGCGCGGTTGAGTGGGGACATGTCTGCTTCGCTGTCCGGGGACGAGTCCCTGCACCTGCCCGAGTTCGACGCGCCTCCGGCCTCGCCGCTCGACCTCGCGCGGCTCTGGCTCGACCAGGCCGGTGACCACGAGGTGTCCGAGCCGATGTCGATGACCCTCGCGACCGCCGGCGCCGACGGCCGGGTCAGCGCCCGGACCGTCGACGTCAAGCGGATCGAGGACCGCGGGCTGGTGTTCGGCACCTCGGCCGAGAGCCCCAAGGGTCGCCAGCTCGCCGAGAACCCGCACGCCGCACTGCAGGTCTACTGGCGCGAGACGATGCAGCAGCTGCGGTTCGAGGGTCGGGTCGTGCAGCTCTCCGACGAGGAGTCCGACGCCCTGTTCGCCGACCGCTCGCCGAAGTCCCGCGCCGCCACCGCGATCGCCGACCAGTCCGCCGTGCTCGAACCGCGGACGCTGCAGGACCTCATCGACGACGCCAACGAGCTGCTCGCGGAGTCCGACGACGACGTGCCCCGGCCGCCGCTGTGGGACGCCTGGCGCCTGGAGCCCGACACGGTCGAGTTCTGGCACGGCAGCCGCGACCGGATGCACCGCCGCCTGCAGTACGTGCACGCCGACGGCACCTGGACGTCGACGCGGCTCCAGCCGTGACGACCCGAGCCCGGTGACCCCGCCCGGCCGGGCGGGGTCACCGGGCCCAGCCTGGCCGCGTCAGCCGCGCCCGATCGGGTTCGGCATCTCCCCCGCCCGGATCAACGACGACGACTGGTCCGCCAGGTCGACCATCGTCAGGGTGTTCCGTAGCTGCAGCCGGTTCAGGCACGAGTGCGCGAACGACGGCGCGCGGAGGTCCAGCGGTCGCCGTCGGTCCGGGTGCTCCGCCGCGTGCCGGTCGATGCACGCACTGACGAGCTCCCAGAACGCCGACTCCGGCAGCACCCCGTCGTCGTCGAGCACCGCGGCGAGGAACCGCAGCACCCCGTCGAACACGTCGGTGTGGACGGCGAGCGCCGCCTCGTCGTCGTCCACCGGGTGCACGATCCGCCCGATCGACTCGGGCACCGGGCGGTCGTCGTGCACGCCGAGGACCGCGACCTCCTCCCCGATGTCCTTCATGAACGCGCCCGTCACCACCGCGTCGCGGACGACGAGCACCAGGTTCTCGCCGTGCGGCATGAACGCCAGGTCGTGCACGGTCAGGCAGTGCACCACCGGCCGGAGGTACGCGTCGAGGTAGCGGCGGACCCACTCGGCTGGGTCGAGGCCGGAGGCACGGACGAGCTCCGACGCCACCGCGTGCCCGTCGGCGTCCCGGTGCAGCAGCGCCGCCATCGTGAGCAGGCGTTCCCCCGGCTCGGTCTGCGGTACCGGGCTCTCCCGCCAGAGCGCGGCGAGCATCTTCCGCTGCGGTGAGCCGACGTCGACCCGGTGGTACGCGTCACCGGTGTACCCGATGGCCGCGTGCTCCCGGAGCACCCGGAAGTCGGCCGCGCGCAGGGTGGGGTCGTCGGCGACGAGCTCGGCGACCCAGTCGTTCACGGCCGGGGTCGAGCGCATGTACGCCGGCGACATCCCGCGGAGGAACCCCATGTTCTGCACCGCCAACGCCGTCTTCACGTACGAGCGCTCGGGCCGGGACCGGTTGAACGCCGTCCGGATCGACTGCTGCGGCTGGTACGTGTCCGGCCCCTCGCCGAGGTCGACCAGGTCCTGCCTCCCGAGGTCCGGCGCGAACGTCACCGCGATCCGGTGCTGCCACTGCCACGGGTGCACGGGCAACCAGACGTACTGGTCCGGGTCGAGGCCGCGCCGGCGGAGCGTCTGCCGGAAGCGCTCGACGGTCTCCGGGTCGAGCTCGGCCGCCCAGTGCTCGGCCTCGGTGCGGTCCACGGCGAGCGCCAGGTGCGTGTGCTCGCGACGGGCGGCGAGCCACCGGTAGCGCAGGCGTCCGCCGGACTCCGGGGCGTAGGCGCGGTACTCGTCCAGGCCGAACCCGATGCGGCCGTTCGCGGCGACGAACGCGGGGTGTCCCTCGGTCATCGCGGCCTCGACGTCCTGGAAGCCCGCGACGACGTCCCCGTCGGTCCGTCCGCGGGCGAGCTGCCCGGCGGACGGACCCCCGCGGCGGTGCTTCGCGGCGGCGCTGGCGAGGGTGGACGCGACCTCCTCCAGGTAGGTGCCGACCAGGGCGTCCGGGATCCCGAGGACGTCCCGGAGCTCCAGGACCAGGTCCTGCGCGTCGAGCGGGACCGGCGGCCCGTCCGGTCCGGCCGTGCGGGTGAGCGATGCCTCGTCGATCGACCAGTGCTCGAGCGCGTGCCGTCGGGCGCGGAACCGGTACCGCGAGGCACCGGTGTCGAGCAGCCAGCCGTCCCCGTCCGGCCGGGGCGTGACGAGCCGTTCGTGGGTGAACTCAGCGATGGCCTTGGCGACGAGGTGCCGTTCGGCGACCGCCAGGTGCTCGGGTCGCAGGTGTGCGGCGGGACCGTCGTCGTCCGGCTGCCCGATCCGCTCGGTGTCCAGGACCGAGAGCAGCGCCCGCTTGCCGTCGACGTCGACCTCCCGCAGCACACGGAACCCCACCTCGGCGTTCTTCGCCTGCACGGCCGTGTTCCGGACGTCGGGTTCGACGACGACCCGACGGGCACCGAGGGCGTCCCGGCAGTGCTCGACGACGGTCCGCATCACCGCGCTGGTGAGGCCGTGCACCCGGCCGTCCGCGGGCGGCGGTGCGACGAGCAGGTGCATGCCGACGTCGCCGGACCGTGCCGGCCAGACGTCGGTGAGCAGCACGAGCGCCGGGTCGTACGTCTCGGCGTACGCGCAGGCGTGTCCGTCGCGGACGACCAGCCAACCGTCCTGCGCCGGGTCCGCACGCACCGCCCGGAGGTACCGGCGCACCGCCGCCACGTCGGCCCGCTGCATGCCCCACCACGACGACGCCGGGTGCGCCAGCCAGGACTGCACCAGGGCGGCGTCCCGATCCGGGTCCACCGGTTCGACGGACAGGAGGCCCGGGGTCGCGTCCGCGCTCATGCGGACGCCGCCTCGTGCCCGGCCCGCACCGAGGCGGGCAGACCGAACTCCTGGAAGGCGATCCGGGCCTCCAGGCCGTAGACCTCGCGCCCCGTGACGGACCGGATGATCGAGGCGTTCCGCCACGCGCCCATGCCGAGGTCCGGCGCGGTCAGGCCGTGCGTGTGCTCCTCGGCGTTCTGCACCCAGATGCGGCCGCCGAGGGTGTCGACGTGGTGGTCGCGGGCGACGGCGAGCCGGCCTCGGGAGTCGCGCTGCACCAGGTGCTCGACCGGGTCGAGGAAGCGCGGCGGACGCGGGGTGTACCCGGTGGCCAGGACGACCCGGTCGACCTCGTGCTCGTACGTCTCGCCGAGCTGCTCGTGCCGGAGCGTCAGGCGGTACGTACCACGGTCGGCGTCCCAGACCGCGTCGGTGACGCTCGTCTCGGTGCGGAGGGTCGTCGGAACCGGGCCGCGGGCGCTGATCCGGTACAGGGTGTCGTAGACCTCGCTGACCAGGTCCGTGCTGATCCCCTTGTACAGGCTCCGCTGCTCGCGACCCAGGCGGTCACGGACGGACTCGGGCAGGGCGTGGAAGTGGTCCGTGTACTCGGGGCTCGTCATCTCGAGCGTGAGCTTGGTGTCCTCCATCGTGAAGAACCGCGGCGACCGGGTGACCCAGTCGAGCCGGTACCCGCCCTCGCGGAGCCCCTCGAGCAGGTCCAGGTACACCTCGGCCGCCGACTGCCCGCTGCCGATCACGGCGATCGACCCGGCACGCCGGAGCGCGTCGCGGTTCGGCAGGTAGTCGGCGGAGTGCACCACCGGACCGGCCAGGTCGCGGAGGGCCGGGGGCACCGACGGCTCGGTGCCGACGCCGACGACGACGTGGCGCGCCCGACGGACCTCGGTGCCGGTGGCGGTCTCGGCGGACACCGTGAACAGGTCCGTGGCGGGGTCGTGCTCCACCGCGGTCACCCGGCGACCCCAGCGGAGGGTGTCGAGCCGGTCCGCGGCCCAGCGGCAGTACGCGTCGTACTCGGAGCGCAGGGGGTGGAAGTCCTCGCGGATGTAGAAGGGGTAGAGGCGCCCGGTCTCCTTGAGCCACGCCAGGAACGAGAACGGCGAGGTCGGGTCCGCCATCGTCACGAGGTCGGCGAGGAACGGCACCTGGATCGTCGCGCCGTCGAGCATCATGCCGTGGTGCCAGGCGAAGCCGTCGGCGGCGTCGAGGAACACCGCGTCGACGTCGTCGAGCGGGTCGGTGAGGCACGCGAGACCCAGGTTGAACGGGCCGATGCCGATCCCGATGACGTCGTGCACGTGGTCGGGGGTCGTCGGGGTGCTCATCGGTTCGCTCCGGTCGTCGTGGTGGGTGTCGTGGCTCGGCGGAGGCCCTCGGCGGTCGCGACGACGTGGTCGAGCGACGCCTGCACCTGCTCGAGGGTGGTCGCCGGGTTGAGCAGCGTGAGCTTGTTGCACGGCCGTCCCGCGATCACGGTCTTGGCGATGAGCACCCGTCCCTCCGCCAGCAACGCGGCCCGGAGCGGCGCCACCATCGCGTCGGCCTCGTCGTCGGTCACGCCGGCTGGCTGCCACCGGAACAGCACGGTGCTCAGCTGCGTCGGGGCGACGAGCTCCAGGTCCGGGTGCGCCTGTACCAGCGCGTGGGTCGCCTCGGCCAGGTCGATGACCGCGTCGAACGCGGTGCCGATCGCGTCGGCGCCGGAGGCCCGCAGCGTCGCCCAGAGTTTCAGGGCGTCGAACCGCCGGGTGGTCTGCAGCGACTTGTCGACCTGGTTCGGTTCGGCCGCGTCCTCCGGGTTCAGGTAGTCGGCATGCCAGGAGGCGCGGCGCAGGTCCGCCGGGTCCCGCACGACGAGCACGCTCGACGACACCGGCTGGAAGAAGGACTTGTGCAGGTCCGCCGTGACGCTCCGGGCACGCTCGATGCCGTCGAGCAGGTGCCGCCGAGTCGGCGAGACGAGCAGGCCGCACCCGTAGGCGGCGTCGACGTGCAGCCAGACGCCCTCGAGGTCGCAGACGTCGGCGATCGGGGCGAGCGGGTCGATGACGCCGCGGTCGGTCGTGCCGGCGGTCGCGACGACGGCCATCGGGGTGCGGCCGGCGGCACGGGCGTCGGCGATCGCCTGCGCCAGTGCTGCGGGGAGCATCCGACCGGCGGGGTCGGTGCGGACGTCGACCACGGCGGCGTCGGGCAGGCCGAGCAGCCGGGCGGACTTCTTGACGCTGAAGTGGGTCTCGGCGGTGGCGAAGAGGGCGAGGGTGTCGAGGGTGGCCGAGGTGCCGGTCGCCGCGGTGCCCGTCGGGTCCGTCGCTGCTTCGCGGGCCAGCAGCAGTGCCTGCAGGTTCGACTGGGACCCGCCCGAGGTGAAGACGCCGTCCCCGGCCGCGAAGCCGATCCGCCCGGCGAGCCAGTCGACCACGTGCCGCTCGATGTCGGTGCCGATGCGGGACTGGTCCCAGGTGTCGACCGACGGGTTGACGGCGGCCAGGACGGCCTCGGCGGCGACCGCGGGCAGGGCGACCGGGCAGTTCAGGTGCGCGAGGTAGCCGGGGGTGTGGAACCACACCGCTTCCTGCACGAAGAGCTCGTCGAGTTCGGCGAGTGCCCGGTCGGTGCCGATGGCCGGGGCGTCGAGGTCGATGGCCCGCACGCGGCGGTGCAGCTCGGCGGCCGGGGTGCTCGTGGTCGGCAGGTCGGCGGTGGCGATCCGGGCAGCCAGCCGGTCGACCGTCGCGCCGACGGCCTCCCGGTAGTGCTGGGCAGAGTCGGTACTGATCATGTCGAGAGGTGTCACGTTAGGTGAGGCTAACCTTACCTCTGCTCCTTGTCACCCGTCCGAGGGGGTCGGGCGTGGCGGACGCGAGGAGCGCTCGACAGCAGCGCTCCACAGCAGCGTGCGACGGTGGTGGTGCGCGGCGGTAGCGTCGGATCATGCCGGCCGCACCACGCACCACCGTCCTCACCGCCGTCGACCAGGACGCCCCGGGGATCGCCGACGTGCATGTGCAGGCGTGGCGTGAGGCCTACGCCCACCTGCTGCCCGCCGCGTTCCTCGCCTCGCTCGACCCCGTCGCACGGACCACCCGGTGGCGGCGCGTCCTGGCCGACCCCGACGTCACGGTCGCGGTCGCGGAGCAGGACGGCACCGTCGTGGGGTGGGCGACCGCGGGTCCCGGTCGCGACGAGCACCCCGTCCGCAGCCGTGAGCTCGAGGGCATCTACGTCCTGGCCGCCGCCTACGGGTCCGGAGCCGGTCAGATGCTCCTCGACGCGGTGCTCGGCGACGTGCCGGCGTACCTCTGGGTCGCGGACGACAACCCCCGTGCACAGGCGTTCTACGCGCGCAACGGCTTCCGGCGCGACGGAGCGACCAAGACCGAGCACCTCGGCGACACCCCGCTCGTCGCGGCGCGCATGGTCCGCTGACGCAGGCGCCAGACAGGCTCAGCCGCCCGGGCCGTCCGGGCCGTCCGGGCCGTCCGGGCCGCCCGGGACGACCCCGCTCGGGTGCCGTCTCAGGCGATCATGAACTCCCGCGGCTCCAGCGCCCGACCGACGATCCGCACGTCCCCGATCGAGCCGACGAACACCTGGTCGAGCACGCCGCCGTAGCGGTACCCGCCGAGCAGCCAGGGCTTGCCGATGGTGCTCAGCCCCCGGTTCCGCGTCGACGGGTTCCGCACCACGGGGCACCCGTCGACGTACAGCACGGTGTGGGTCCGGTCGTTCACCACGGCGACGTGCCACCACTGTCCGAGGGGCAGCTCGTGTCCCCAGTTCGTGAGCGCCCCGTCCTGGCTCGCCGGGTAGACGCACCACTGCAGCTCGCGGTCGCCGGACAGGCTGAGCGTCACCGCGGGTTCGTCCGGGTCGCCGTCGCCGGACCGGGCCTTGCCGACCTGCCCCGCGCTCGAGTACTGGGACAGCAGCGCGCTGAACCCGTTCGCGCTCGGGTCGAACGTGGTCGGCAGTGAGAAGAACGCCTCCACCGTGTACCCGTGGGCGAAGTGTTCGGCGTTGAGCGGTGCGGCGTCGACGGTCTGCAGGTGCTGACCGCCGGGCTTGCCACCCTGCAGCACCAGGCTGCCGGCGCCCGGCTGGTCGGGGTGGTGTGCCGTCGACCAGCGCAGCGCGCCGGCGACCGCGCCGGGCCGCGCGGCGACCACCAGGTCGTTCCCGTGGCCGCTCTGGTCGCGCACCCGGCTGGACGACGCCAGCGTCGTCCCGTCGGCGTTGCCGTCGAACCGCCAGTACGCGAGCGTCCCCGGCACGAGCATGCGTGCCGCCGGACGGGAGGCCCGTGGTGCGACCGGCGCGAACCCCGCGAACCGTGCGTCGAAGTCCACGGCCATGGTGAACCGGTCGACGTCGCCGCTGAGTCGGAGCTCCTGCGCGGCCAGCTCGTTCGTGTCGTCGAGTCCGCCGCCGAGGAGGAACGGCGAGAGCGTCTCGACGTCGATGACGTTCCGCTCCAGGTCGACGTGGTACAGCCGGATCATCGCCGCGCCGCCGTAGTAGCGGTTCTGGTAGTTCGTCAGGTGCAGTGCGACGTCGTGCCCGGCGGCGTTCTGCTTCGTGGTGCGCCCCGGGCCCCAGTAGTGCCCGTTGAGGGTGAGGAACACCTGGTCGTGCTGCGCGATGAAGGCGTCCCAGAGCTGCTGCCCGTAGGCGTCGAACGCGGCACCTCCGGTCGGGTCCGAGTCGACGAGCGTGTGGGTGGTGAGGATCACCGGCGCGTGCGGTCGGGCAGCGAGCACCGAGCTGGCCCAGGCGAGGCCGCCGGCGCTGGTGTGCCAGTCGAGCGCCAGCACGACCCACTCGCGGCCGCCCGCCGTGAACCGGTGCGCGCTGTTGTACCCGTCCGGGCTCGACCCGATCCAGCTGGACGAGCGTCGGAACCGCTGCGGGCCGAACACGTCCAGGTACGGCGTCCGACCACGCTGGTCGTCCGTCGACGAGTCGATGTCGTGGTTGCCGGCGAGCACGCTGTACGGCGCCCCCGCCCGGTCGAGCACGTCGAAGACCGAGCCGGCCGCCTGCATCTCGGACGCCGCACCGTTCTGCGTCAGGTCGCCGAGGTGCACGAGGAACACCGTGTTGTGCCGGGACTGCTCGCGGACCACGTACTCGAGCGACGCGCGCATCGGCGCCTCGTCCACCGCGGCGCCGTCGAACATGTACTGCGTGTCCGGCATCACCGCGACGGTGAAGCGGGGCGACGTGGTGTCCGGCTTCCAGCGCCCGGTGTGCCCGGTGTGCGCCACGGATGCGACCGACTGCGCCGCGTGCGCTGCCGCACCGGGTGCCGCCAGCGAGGTACCGGTCAGGGGCTCCGCGACGGCCGGCGCGCTGCCGAGTCCGTTGACGGCGGCGAGGCCGGCGGCACCGGCCAGGCCCGAGCCGACGAGGAAGCCGCGGCGCGAAACAGGGGTGCGATCGGGGTCACGAGGAGTGTTCTGCACAGTCCCGGACGGTAGCCACCGGCGGGGAACACCTCGGGGCCGTCCGGTGAACGCCAGGCGAGCCGGACCCGCCAGTCCGGTGGAGACCGGTGAGGACCCCTACAGCTTCTCGATCGGGGCGATCTTGATGAGGAGCTTCTTCCGCCCGGCGGTGTCGAACGCGATCTCGGCGATCCGCTTCGCGCCCTGGCCGGTCACCGCCGAGACGGTCCCCTGCCCGAAGTCGACGTGCGAGATCCGGTCGCCCGCGACGAGTTCCATGTCCCCGTTGTCGCGGACCTGCCCCGAGACACGGTTCGCCCACTCGGTCTTCGGACGGGTCTTCGCCGCCGCAGCAGCACGGTCGTAGGACCCGCCGCCCCAGCCGCCACCGCCGCGGTAGCCACCGCCACTGCTGCCGCCAGCGCCGCCGAACCCGCCGGCGCTGCCGCCGTCACGTCGGGCGTTGATCGCCCGGGGCTGCGTGCCACCGCGGCTGTTCGCCATGCCGGGCGACTGCTTCCACTCGATGAGGCCCTCGGGGATCTCCTGCAGGAAGCGCGACGGCATCGCCACGTTGACGTCACCGAACTGCGCCCGGGTCATCGCGAGCGACAGGAACAGGACCTTCTTGGCGCGGGTGATCCCGACGTAGAACAGGCGGCGCTCTTCCGAGGGGCCGCCCGGCTCGTTCGCCGACATCCGGTGCGGCAGCAGGTCCTCTTCGACACCGGTCAGGAACACGGCGTCGTACTCCAGGCCCTTCGCGGTGTGCAGGGTCATCAGGGACACCGTGCCGGACGAGTCGTCGAGCTCGTCGGCCGCGGCCACCAGCGAGACCTCGGTCAGGAAGTCGGACAGCGTGCCCTCGGGGTTGTTCTTCTGGAACTCCCGCGTCACGGCCACGAGTTCGTCGATGTTGTCCGCACGGGCGGCGTCCTGCGCGTCCGGCGACTTCCGGAGCTGTTCGAGCAGCCCGGACCCGTCGAGCAACTGGGTCAGCGTGTCGACCACGGGCTGGTCGGCGGCCTTGGCGGAGACGTCGTCGAGCAGCGCGGCGAACGAGGTGATCGCCGTCCGGACCTTGGGCCCGAAGCCGAGCTCGTCCGCGTGCCGCAGGGCTTCCCGCAGCGAGACCTCGTGGTCGTCGGCGTAGCGCTGCAGGCTGGTCTCGGTCACGGCGCCGATGCCGCGCTTCGGCACGTTCAGGATGCGCCGGAGCGACAGCGGGTCGGCCGGGTTCGCGACGGTGATCAGGTACGCCATGGCGTCCTTGATCTCGGCACGCTCGTAGAACTTCGTGCCGCCGAGCACCCGGTACGGGATCGCGGCGCGGATGAAGATCTCCTCCAGCGCACGGGTCTGGGAGTTCGTCCGGTAGAACACCGCCATGTCGCGGTAGTCCATGCCGTCCTCGTGCAGACGCTGGATCTCGTCCGCGACGAACTGGGCTTCGTCGTGGCCGGTGTACCCGGTGAAGCCGACGATCTTCTCGCCGGCACCGACGTCCGTGAACAGGCTCTTCGCCTGCCGGTCGAAGTTGTTCGCGATGACGGCGTTCGCGGCGTCGAGGATGTTCTGCGTCGAGCGGTAGTTCTGCTCGAGCAGGATGACCTTCGAGTTCGGGAAGTCCCGCTCGAACTCGACGATGTTGCGGATGTCCGCGCCACGGAAGGCGTAGATCGACTGGTCGGAGTCGCCGACGACGGTCAGGGACGCCGGGGCGATCGTGCCGTCGGTCTCGCGCATCCGGGCGACGTGCTGGCCGGAGTCCTCGAGCTTGTCGACCTGCTCGACCGGCACCGGGCGCGTGAGCTCGCGGATCAGGGAGTACTGCGCGTGGTTCGTGTCCTGGTACTCGTCGACCAGGATGTACCGGAATCGCCGCTGGTAGAGCGCCGCGACGTCCGGGAAGGCGCGGAACAGGAAGACCGTCTGACCGATGAGGTCGTCGAAGTCGAACGCGTTCGCCCGGCGCAGGTCGTTCGTGTACCGACGGAACACCTCGGTGAACATGACCTCTTGCGGGTCGCTCGCGTTGATGTTGCGTGCGTAGGTGTCGATGTCCTGCAGCTCGTTCTTGAGCTTCGAGATCTTCGACGCCGCCGCCCCGACGGTCAGCCCGAGGGTGTCCGCCTCGAGGTCCTTGATGATCCGCTTCAGCAGCGCCCGCGAGTCCGCCGAGTCGTAGATGGTGAACGACTGCGGGAACCCGAACCGTTCGGCTTCGCGCCGGAGGATCCGCACGCACGCCGAGTGGAACGTCGAGATCCACATGCCCTCGGCCGCCTGCCCGACGAGTGCCTGGACCCGCTCACGCATCTCGGCCGCGGCCTTGTTCGTGAACGTGATCGCCAGGATCTGCGACGGCCAGGCTTCGCGGTTCGCCAGGAGCAGCGCGATGCGGCGGGTGAGCACGCTCGTCTTGCCCGAGCCGGCACCGGCGACGATGAGCAGGGACTCGCCGCGGTACTCGACGGCTTCCTTCTGCTGGGGGTTCAGGCCCGCGGTGAATGGGTCCTGGTAGGCGCGGTCACCGGCACCCGTGCCGTCGGTGCGGCCGGGCGTGGGGTCGGAGGGGTCGAGCACGATCGTCATGTCCGAGACAGTCTAGGCGCGACCCCCGACGTCCGATCAGGCCCGGTCGGACCGTTCCGCGGCGAGCGATCGGGCCCGCACCGCGAGGTCGGCGTGGTCCGAAAACACCCCGTCGACGCCCGTGCGGAGGACCGAGGTGAACCACCGTTCCCAGTCACCGAGCGCCGCCAGCTCGCCGCCACGACGGAGCGCCGCGGGCAGGAACCGGTTCTCCGGCCGCAGCGTCCACGTGTAGACCGCCAGGCCGACCGCGTGCGCCCGGTCGACCACGTCACTCCGCACCGGACCGGGGTCGTCGACGGCGCGGGTGTCGACGCCGGCCATCAGGGTCGGCAGGTCGACGCTGATGCCGTGGAACTCGGTCGCGAGCCGCGCGAGCGCGGCGTCCGTCCGCTCGGCGGCGTAGGTCGTGGCGGCGGAACCGTCGGCGGCGACCTCGTCCGCGGCCGCACCACGGGCCTCCTGGAGGTACACCAGGCGACCACCGGTCCCGTGTTCGGCGACCTGGCGGAGGACGCCCTTCTCGAACGACTCGACCGTCAACCGGTCGTCGCCGCGCCACCCGGCCGTGCCGAGCACGTCGTCGAGCAGCGATGCCATCGGGAACCCCGCCGCCGCGAACGCACTGGCGTGCTTCACCTCGGCGACCAGGCCCACCGGTCGCGGGGCGGCGTCCAGGATCGCGAGCAGGTCCTCCAGGCGCAGGACCGTGTCCTCGCCGTCGTGCTGCCGGGAGGCGCGGCGCAGCTCCGGCAGGCGCTCACGGGTCCGCAGCGTGCGCACCTCGTCCCACGTGAAGTCCTCGGTGAACCAGCCGGTGAGCCGGTGCCCGTCGATCGTCTTCGTGGTGCGGCGGTCACGGAACTCCGGTCGGTCGGCGACGTCGGTCGTGCCGGAGACCTCGTTCTCGTGCCGGAGGACCAGGACCCCGTCCTTCGTCGGCACCAGATCCGGCTCGATGGCGTCCGCGCCGAGCTCGATCGCGAGCTCGTAGGCGCTGCGGGAGTGCTCGGGGCGGTACCCGGAGGCTCCGCGGTGGGCGATGACGAGCGGCTGCATGTCGGCGACGATACGGAGCGCGGGTGAACACGGTGTCCGCGCACCCCGGCGTCGTCGCGGACGTTCAGCGAGCGTGCGGAGTTCCCACGGTGGACCGACAGCGACCGTCAATAGGCTCGCGCGCAGGAGCACGGACATCGGTTCCGCTTCCCGCGGATCCCCAGCCATCGGACCCTGACGGCCCGTAGGCTGTGAGGACACGAAGGAACGGCACCGCCGCACTCCGTCACGAGCCCACGATCCGATGCCACCCGGGTACCGGATCCACGACTCCACACCAGAGGAAATCAGAGGACACCATGGCCTTCAAGCCCGGTTTCGACCAGTCCCCCGCCTTCAACGACGCGGGCCGGAACGCATGGGGCGCCGGCTCGAACGCACCGCAGGGCGCCTACCCGCAGCAGGGCTACCCGCAGCAGGGGTACCCGCAGGCCCCGTCCGGCCAGACCGGCTGGGGTCAGGCGCCGCAGCAGCCCGGCATGTCGCCGGACCAGCTCCGTGACATGTACGACCGCCCCTCGGCCGACAAGGTCGACACCGGCCGTATGTCGTACGAGGACACGATCGTCAAGACGCTCCTGGCGTTCGGCGTGCTCATCGTCGGTTCGGTCGCCGGTTGGAACCTGCCGCCGGTCGTCTGGATCGTCGGCGCGATCGTCGGGTTCGTCCTCGCCCTGGTGAACACCTTCAAGAAGAAGCCGTCGCCGGCACTCGTGCTGGCGTACGCCTTCTTCGAGGGCCTGTTCGTCGGTGGCATCTCGAACATGTACAACACGATGTGGGACGGCATCGTCACGCAGGCGGTGTTCGGCACCCTCGGTGTCTTCGCCGTCACGCTGCTGCTCTTCTCGTCCGGCAAGGTCCGTGCGACGCCGAAGCTGACCCGGTTCTTCCTGGTCGCGATGGTCGGCTACATGGCGTTCTCGCTCGTCAACATCGTGCTGATGCTCACCGGTGTGACCCAGAGCGCGTTCGGTCTGCTCGGCGTCACGCTGTTCGGCATCCCGCTGGGCGTCCTGATCGGCATCTTCGTGGTGCTGATGGCGGCGTACTCGCTGATCCTCGACTTCGACCAGATCAAGACCGGCGTCGAGCGTGGCGCCCCCCGCGTCTACGCGTGGACGGCGGCCTTCGGGCTCATCGTCACGCTGGTCTGGCTCTACCTCGAGATCCTGCGCATCCTGGCGATCCTCGCGAGCAGCTCCCGCAACTAGCGTTCCCACCCGAAGGGCCCCGGCTTCCGCCGGGGCCCTTCGTCGTGCGTGCCCGCCGGGTGCTGCGCGCCCCGAGCGGTGCGGCCCGGCCGGTGCGGCCCGAACGGTCACGACACCCCGCTCACCTCCGCCGAACGGTCACGAGCTGTCGCTCAACACCGGCCAGAACGACGACATGTGACCAGTCGGCGGAACGGGGCCGGGCGCGGCGGCCGGCCTCGCGCCAGCTCGACGCGGCCCTCCCGCGGGCCCCGACCGGTCACGACACCCCGCTCGCCTCCCCCGAGCGGTCACGAACTGTCGCTCAACACCGGCCAGAACGACGACGTGTGACCAGTCGGCGGAACGGGGCCGGGCGCGACAGACGGGCTCGACCCGCGCCTCCGGTCCGGCACGCCCACCCGCCGAGGTCACACGACCTGCCGCAGCCGCTTCGCCGAGGTCGCGCAACCGGCCGCCGGCCGGACGCCCGAGCGGCAGAACGTGCGACCTCGAGCGCACCAGCAGCATCCCCGGCACGCCCACCCTCCGAGGTCGCACGACGTGCCGCAGCCGTTTCGCCGGGGTCGCACGAACTGCCGTCAGCGAGCCGGCCCGGCGGCAGAAAGTGCGACCTCGGCAGACGGGCTGGGCGGGCGGCGGCAGAAAGTGCGACCTCGGCGGGCGGGCGCGGGCTCAGACGGGCGACGGGCGGGAGGCCCGGGGCCGGCCCCGCAGGACGAGCGAGGGCCCGGCACGCAGTCGCGTACCGGGCCCTCGGGCGTCAGAGGAGGATCACTCCCACTCGATCGTCCCCGGCGGCTTCGACGTGACGTCGAGCACGACCCGGTTGACGTCGCGCACCTCGTTCGTGATGCGGTTCGAGATCTTCGCGAGCACGTCGTACGGCAGGCGCGTCCAGTCCGCGGTCATGGCGTCCTCGGAGGACACCGGTCGGAGCACGATCGGGTGGCCGTAGGTGCGACCGTCGCCCTGGACCCCGACCGAACGGACGTCGGCGAGCAGGACGACCGGGCACTGCCAGATCTCGTCGTCGAGGCCGGCTGCGGTGAGCTCGGCGCGGGCGATGGCGTCGGCGGCACGCAGGATCTCGAGGCGCTCGGCGGTGACCTCACCGACGATGCGGATGCCGAGGCCCGGGCCGGGGAACGGCTGGCGTCCGACGATGACCTCGGGCAGCCCGAGCTCGCGACCGACCGCACGGACCTCGTCCTTGAACAGGGTGCGCAGCGGCTCGACGAGTTCGAACGTCATGTCGTCGGGCAGTCCGCCGACGTTGTGGTGCGACTTGATGTTCGCGGTGCCCGACCCGCCGCCGGACTCGACGACGTCCGGGTACAGGGTGCCCTGCACGAGGAACTTCACCTCGGCGTCACCGTCCGAGGCGCGGGCTTCGAGGACGAGCGCTTCCGCCGCCGACTCGAACGTGCGGATGAACTCGCGCCCGATGATCTTGCGCTTCTGCTCGGGGTCGCTGACACCGGCGAGGGCGTCGAGGAACTGCTCGCGGGCGTCGACCGTGACCAGGCGCACACCGGTCGAGGCGACGTAGTCCTCTTCGACCTGCTTGCGCTCGTCGGCGCGGAGGAGCCCGTGGTCGACGAAGACGCAGGTGAGCTGGTCACCGACTGCCTTGTGCACGAGGGCTGCGGCGACGGCGGAGTCGACACCACCGGAGAGCCCGGCGATGACGCGGGAGGAACCGATCTGTGCGCGGATGCGCTCGACCTGCTCCTCGATCACGTTCGCGGAGTTCCAGTCACCCGGCAGCCCGGCGGCACGGTGCAGGAAGTTCTCGAGCACGGCCTGGCCGAACGCCGAGTGCTTGACCTCGGGGTGCCACTGCACGCCGTACAGCTTGCGCTCGTCGGAGGCGAAGGCCGCGACCGGGGTCGACTCGCTCGACGCCAGGACCTCGAAGCCCTCGGGAGCCTTCGACACGGCGTCGCCGTGCGACATCCACGTGGTCTGCGCTGCCGGCTGGCCGCCGAGCAGGACGCTGTCGGTGCCGCTGACGGTGACCGCGGTGGCGCCGTACTCGCGGAGGCCGGTGTTCGCGACCTCACCACCGAGCGACTTCGCCATGGCCTGGAAGCCGTAGCAGATGCCGAGCACCGGGACGCCGAGGTCCAGGATCTCGCCGTCCAGGGACGGTGCGCCGTCCTCGTAGACGGAGGACGGGCCTCCCGACAGGACGATCGCCGCCGGGTTCTTCTCTCGGATCTCCGCCGCGGTGACCGAGTGGGGGACGATCTCGCTGTAGACGTTTGCCTCGCGGACACGTCGTGCGATCAACTGCGCGTACTGCGCGCCGAAGTCGACGACGAGGACGGGACGCTGTTCGGTCTCGCTCACCGAGCGCTCTCCTTCTCCCGCGACTGCTGCGCGGTCAGCTCGTGGTAGGTGGTCAGTGCGGTCTGCTGCATGCGGTGCTCGACCACGAAGGACATGAACGGGATCACTCCGCCGAGGGCGATGAGCAGGAAGCGCGACGGCCGCCAGCGCATGATGCTCCAGAGGCGGAAGTCCGCGAACAGGTAGACGACGTACAGCCACCCGTGCGCGATGAGGATCGCGATCGACAGGTTGAACGTGCCGGGTGCTTCGCCCGCGGTTCCGTTCGGGACGAAGAACGCGCCACCGCCGAGCTGCATCTCGCGCTGGATCGGGGTGTACTTGATGACGACCTCGACGACCAGGGCGAGCAGGAGCACGCCGGTGACGTACGCGGAGATGCGGTAGAACCGCACGGCCCCCGGGATCTTGGGGATGTCGCGGGTCCGGACGGTCAGAGCCATGTGGTCGATCCTACCGGCGACCCGGCTCGGCCCGGGCGTCGTCCGTCGGGACCACGGGCTCGTCCACAGGCTCGGCGTCGTCGTCCACAGGATCGGCGCCAGCTGCCTCGGCGGCCTCGCGCGCCTCGTCCTGTTCGCGCTCCCATGCGTCCTTGACGAAGCGGTACCAGAGGAAGACGGCGAACCCGGCGAACACGACCCACTCGACGGCGTAGAACAGGTTCAGCCAGTCGAACTGGACCTCCCGCGTGGGGGCCCGGTCGGCGATGGTGCCGAGGTCGGCGGCGTCCGCGGTCGTCCGGTCGGCGACGACGTACCCGCCGTACATCCGGTCGTCGAACGCCTTCCACGTGTTCACGAACCGGGCCGGGGCGACGGCCGAGTACTCGTGCTGCTCGAACGTGTCCTGGTCGGGCGACTCCGCCGGGTAGTACCGGCCGCGGATGGTCATCGACGCGTCGTCGACCAGGCGGTCACCACCGGCGACCGCGGCGGAACGCTGGTCGGACCAGCCGATCACGACCGGGAGGCTCGCCCCCGTCGCGTCGTCGACCAGGTGCCCGACGGTCTGGTACTTCCCACCCCCGCTGCGGCCGGTGAGGACCGTCGTGTCACCGGCGACGAAGCGTCCGGAGACCGTGATCTTCTGCCCGGCCAGGGTGGACCCGACCGGCTTCTCCGGCGTGGTGACGTCGTCGAGGGTCTTCCGCGTCTCGGTCGAGGCCGGCAGCGGCTTGCCGTTCTCGATGCTGCGCTCGAGCTGCCACTTGCCGAGTGCGGCGAACACGCCTGCCAGCAGGATCGCCAGCAGCAGCAGGGCGATCCACTTCGGTCGTCGGGCAACGGCCCACATCTGAATCAGTACTCCGGATCACGTACGCGGGCCGGGCGCTCGGGACGCTCGGCGGGGACCTCGATCGACGACGTGCTCGCGCTCACGGGTTCCGGGATGGCCGGGTCCTCGCGCGACGGCGTCGTCTCCGGTGCACCATTGTCGCGCTCTTCCCTGCCCGCAGCCTCCACGAGGGCGATCTCCTCGGCGAACTTCGCGTCCCGCTCGGCCTTGCGCGCCGCGGCGGCCTGTGCGGCGGCGAGTTCCCGGCCGCGGAGCTTGCGCACCCGGCCCGGACGGAGCACGAGCTTGCCGATGCGGTCGGAGTTCACGGCGAGCAGGGGACCCAACACGGCCATCACCAGGACGTAGAGGCCCGCGAACGCGGTGATCCGTGCCTCCAGTCCGGCGGCCGCCGACAGGGTCGCGAGGATCAGCGCGAACTCGCCCCGGTTCACCAGGATCACGGCGGTGTTGATGCCCTGCTGGACGCTGAACCCGTTCATCCGGGCCACGAGCTGTCCGGCGACGGCGTTGAGCACGACGGTCATGCCGATCGCGCCGGCGACCGGCCAGAGGACCTCGCCGAAGGTCGAGACGTCGAGGCCGAGCCCGAAGTTGACGAAGAAGAACGCCGCGAAGACGTCTCGCATCGGCAGGGCCAGCTGCTCGATGCGGTCCCGGTAGCGGGTGGCACCGCAGAGCAGACCGATGACGAACGCGCCGATCGCGTCGGTCACGCCGAGCAGGTCGCCGATGCCGCCGAACATCACCGCGAGGCCGAAGAACAGGATCGTGAAGAGCTCGTCGTCGCGGGTCGCGAAGATCTTCGAGACCTGCTTGCCGCCCCAGCGCGCCAGGCTGAACATGACGATGAGGAACCCGAACGCCAGCCCGAGTTTGCCGATCACGGCCCACAGGTTCGTGTCGCCGGAGAGCACGACGGAGACGATCGCCAGGTACACGGCGATGAAGACGTCCTCGATCACGGTGACGCCGAGGATCATCGGGGTCTCGTCGTTGGCCAGGCGCCGGAGCTCGATGAGCAGCTTCGTCACGATCGCGCTCGACGACGTCGCCGTCATGCCCGCGATGATCAGGGCTTCGCGCGTTCCCCAGCCGAGCGAGAACCCGAAGGCGAACCCGACGCCCATGTTGATCGCGACGTAGGTGCCCCCGGAGACCAGGAGCTTGCCGGCGTTGCCGTAGAACTCCTCCTGGTCGAACTCCAACCCGAGGTTGAACAGCAGCAGGATGAGGCCGAACGTCGCGATCAGCTCGATCGTGTGCGACTCGACGCTCAGGCCGATCCACGGGGTGTGCGGGCTCGCGATGAGCCCGACCACCATGTAGACCGGGATCGCCGGCAGACCGATGGTCTTGCCGAGCCGACCGAGGACGTAGGCGATGAGGAACAGGCCGCCGATGGTCAGCAGCTCACCACCCAGGTGCATGCCCTAGCTCCGGGGCGGCGCCTCGGCAGCGGCCGCTGCCAACTGACCGCTGCGGTAGAAGGAGAACGCCTTCGCGACCTTCTCCGGCGCACCCGCGACGACGATCGTGTCCCCGGGGAACACGACGAAGTCCGAGGAGGGAGCCGGGTTGGCGCTGTCGCCACGGACCACTGCGACGACGGTCAGGCCGATGAAGCCGGAGTCGTGCAGGTCGCCGAGGGGCTTGCCCGCGATGGCGTCGTCGTAGTCGACGCTGAACCAGTCGATGGAGAGCCCGGGGATCTCGTCGAGCTTGTCGAGGCCCTCGGTGATCCGGGTGCCGCCGAGGAGTTCGGCGAGGGTGTGCGCTTCGTCTTCACTGAGGCGGAGCGAGACCTTCTCGGACTTGTCCGCGCCGTCGGCGACGTCCGCGAACGAGATGAGGTCGGAGTGACCCGACCGGTGCGTGATGACACCACACTTGCCACCGTCGTCGGTGTAGAAGCTGTGCAGCACGCCGACGCCGGGGAGTTTGACGCGATGGACGTCGACCATGATGGCTCCCTTTCCCAGGACTCCCATGCTAACCACCGGGAGGGCCGCGCCATTCCGTTCTCCACAGGTCATCCGGCCGGTGGACGGCTCGCGAAACGCAACTCCGGCGGCATGACGCCACACGATCGAATTGCGTTCCGCCGTCCGGGTTGCGTTCTGCGGGAGGGGGACGGACGGGAGGCGCGTGGCGGGGGTGCGACGGGCCTCCCGTCCGCAGCGGGGTCAGCTGGGCTCGGTCGTCTTCTCGCCGACGACCTGCTCGTCGTCCGCCGTGGCGCCCTCGGCGCCGCTCGAGCGGCCACCGCCGACGACGACGTCGTCCTCCTCGAACCCGAACGCGATGTCGGGCGCTTCGAGCCGGACCCGGTCAGCCGACTCGTCGTCGGGCTGCATCTGCGACTCCCGCTCGGCCGCGACGCGCTTCAGGTAGTTCGCGACCTCGTTCTCGGTCGTCTCCTGGTCCCAGCCGAGCACGCCCGCCATCAGCCGGGCGGCGACGGGCGCTGCCGACTCCCCGCGGTCCCACGCCTCGATCGAGATGCGGGTGCGGCGGGCCAGGACGTCCTCCAGGTGCAGGGCGCCCTCGTGCGAGGCCGCGTACACGACCTCGGCGCCGATGTAGTCGTCGGCCCCGGGCAGTGCGTCGGCCAGCGAGGGGTCGTCCTCGACGAGCTGCAGGACCTCGGTGGCGAGGGTGCCGTAGCGGTTGAGCAGGTGCTCGATGCGGACCTTGTGCACGCCCGACGACTTCGCCGTCCGGCCGCGCTTGTTCCACGCGGCGGGGTAGCCCTCGGCGCCGAGCAGCGGGATGTCCTGCGTCGTCGACTCCGGGATCTTGCCGTCCATCGCCGCGACCGCCTCGTCGATGGCGTCCTTGCCCATCACGCGGTAGGTGGTCCACTTGCCGCCGGCGACGACGACGAGTCCGGGTGCGGTGTGCGCGACGACGTGCTCGCGGCTGAGCTTCGAGGTCGCCTCGGACTCCCCCGCCAGCAGCGGCCGGAGTCCGGCGTAGACACCCTCGACGTCCTCGCGGGTCAGCGGCACGGCGAGCACCTTGTTGACGTGCTCGAGGATGTAGTCGATGTCCGCCGCGGTCGCCGCCGGGTGCGCCTTGTCGAGGTACCAGTCGGTGTCGGTCGTGCCGATCAGCCAGTGCCGACCCCACGGGATCACGAACAGGACGCTCTTCTCGGTGCGGAGGATCATGCCCGAGTTCGACTGGAAGCGGTCGCGCGGGACGACGAGGTGCACGCCCTTCGACGCGCGGACCTTGAACTGCCCACGCGTGCCGACCATCGCCTGGGTGTCGTCCGTCCAGACCCCCGTCGCGTTGACGACCTGCTTCGCGCGGATGTCGAAGTGCTCGCCGGTCTGGATGTCGTGCGCGTGCGCCCCGACGACCCGCTCCCCGACCTTGATGAAGCCCTCGATCCGGATCCGGGAGGCCGCGTGCGCGCCGTACGAGGCGGCGGTGCGGACGAGCGAGGCGACGTAGCGCGCGTCGTCGACCTGGGCGTCGTAGTAGGTCATCCCGCCGACGAACGCGTCCTTCTTCAGCGACGGCATCGAGCGGAGCACCTGGGTGCGGGTGAGGTGGCGGTGGTGCGGCACACCGGGCGGTCGACCGCCGGACCAGCT
Source organism: Curtobacterium sp. APC 4022 (assembly GCF_030407555.1). Classification (NCBI taxonomy): domain Bacteria; kingdom Bacillati; phylum Actinomycetota; class Actinomycetes; order Micrococcales; family Microbacteriaceae; genus Curtobacterium; species Curtobacterium sp. APC 4022. The sequence continues at coordinate 1,972 of NZ_JASDDD010000005.1, read as the reverse complement.
GAACACGTCGTACATCGCCATGCCGATGCCGATGTAGAACCGCTCCCAGACCCGGTGGTTGAGCGGGTAGAGGAAGCGCACGGGCTTCACCAGGTGCGGGGCGATGCGCTGGAGCAGCAGACCGCGTTCGATGAGGGCCTCGCGGACGAGGGTGAAGTTGAGCTGCTCGAGGTAGCGGATGCCGCCGTGGACGAGCTTCGACGACCGGCTGGACGTGCCCGATCCCCAGTCGCGGGCCTCCACGATGCCGACCGACAGGCCGCGCGTGACGGCGTCGAGTGCGGCACCACCACCGACGATGCCGCCACCGACCACCAGGACGTCGAGCTCGGTGGACTTCAGGGTCTCGATCGCCGCGGCGCGTTCATCGGGACCGAGCTTCGTGGCGGGGTCGAACCCCGCCGTGGTCGATGCTCCGCGGGGTGCCTTCTGGCCTGTGACCGTGGTTGTCATGCTCGCCTCCGTCGCCGATCGGCACCGGAGCGACACCCGCAGGACCTCCGCGGGCGCACCGCCGTCAGCGGTGGTACGGCGCCACGACCACTTCTACTCGCTGGAACTCCTTGACGTCGGAGTATCCGGTGGTCGCCATCGATCGACGCAGGGCACCGACGAGGTTGGCGCGGCCGTCCCACGACGGGGTCGGACCGAACAGGATGCTCTCGAGCGATCCGATGGTGCCGACCTCGACCCGACGGCCGCGGGGCAGCTCGGGGTGGTGCGCCTCGGCACCCCAGTGGAAGCCGCCGCCGGGCGCTTCCTGCGCACGGGCCAGGGCGGTGCCGAGCATGACCGCGTCGGCACCCATCGCGATCGCCTTGACGACGTCGCCGGCGGTGTCCAGGCCGCCGTCCGCGATGACGTGCACGTACCGGCCGCCGGACTCGTCCATGTAGTCGCGGCGGGCACCGGCGACGTCCGCGACGGCGGTCGCCATCGGGGCGTGGATGCCGAGCGCCGCACGGGTCGTCGAGGCCGCGCCGCCGCCGAAGCCGACGAGCACGCCCGCGGCACCGGTGCGCATGAGGTGCAGCGCCGCCGTGTAGGTGGAGGCACCGCCGACGATCACGGGGACGTCGAGCTCGTAGATGAACTTCTTGAGGTTGAGGGGCGCCTGGTTCTGCGACACGTGCTCGGCGCTGACCGTGGTGCCGCGGATGACGAACAGGTCGACCCCGGCGTCGACGACGGTCTGCGAGAACTCGGCGGTGCGCTGCGGGCTGAGCGAGCCGGCGACCGGCACACCGGCGGCGCGGATCTCGGCCAGGCGGCGGGTGATCAGCTCGGCCTTGACCGGCTCGGCGTAGATCTCCTGCATGCGCTTCGTGACGTTGCCGTCGGTCAGCGTGCGGATCTCGGCCAGGTAGGGCTCCGGGTCCTCGTAGCGGGTCCAGAGGCCTTCGAGGTCCAGGACCCCGAGGACGCCGAGACGGCCCATCTCGATGACGGTCGCGGGCGAGGCGACGGAGTCCATCGGCGCCGACAGGATCGGCGACTCGAAGGTGAACGCGTCGATCGACCACTGGACGCTGACGTCACGCGGGTCACGCGTCCGCCTGGAGGGGACCACCGCGATGTCGTCGAACGCGTACGCCCGACGTCCGCGCTTGCCTGCACCGATCTCGACTTCGCTCACCCGGCAACCCTACCGGGCGGGCTGTGCGGGTGGCACGGCCGGACGGTCCGTGCGTGCGGCGGAGCGGCTCAGCGCGGGCCGCGACCCCGGGGCGTCCGCGGGCCACGGGTCGTCCGCGGACCACGGGTCGTCCGGGTCCGGCGCAGCACCCGGAGCGTCAGCCCCAGCAGCAGTGCCAGCACCACGAGCACGACGAGCAGCGCGGCCGCGACCTTCACGAGCAGGGCCGCACCGATGAAGAGGACGACGAACACCACCCACACCAGGGCGTCCATCGCGCGGTCCGCGAAGCGTTGCACGCTGGAACGGTACCCGACCGGCGGGGGTGGGGCGGGC
>NZ_JASDDD010000041.1:0-30897 GCF_030407555.1 Curtobacterium sp. APC 4022 | reverse complement strand
CCGCTCGAACCCTGGTCTTCCATGGTTCGAGCGGGTTCCTGTTGTGCGCAGCCGATCGGCGCCAGCCGTCCGGCGCGCGGCGCGCGGCGCTCGTGCGACAGGGCGTCGAGCAGCAGGGCCGCCATCGCGACGGGAGGCCCGGTGCCAGCTGGCACCGGGCCTCCCGTCGTGTCCGGGTCAGGTCGCACCCGACCGGGCCCGACCCGACAGGGGCCGGTCCTGGTCCGCTCCGTCCCAGAGGTCGCCGCACTCGACCGGCTGCGCCCCCGCCGACCGGAGCCAGGGACCGGCGCCACGGTCTGCGTCCGCCGCTGCTCCGGGATCGAGCGCAGCCCGGAGCGATGCACCGAGCGCGGCACGGAGCGCTCCCCAGTGGTCGCGCCCGAGGAGCACCGGGTGTCCGGGTCGGCCGTCGTGGACCGCCCGGCGGAGTGATCCGCGGTCGGGCGACGTCCGTCCGCCGTCGTCGAGCACCCGCCGGACCGCCGCGTGGGACAGCCCGGGCAGGTCCACGAGCGTGACGAGCGCCGCGGTGACGTCCGGGTCCTCCGCTGCCGCCGACAGGCCGGTCAGCAGCGAGGCGGACGGCCCGCGTTCCCAGTCGTCCGCGACCACGCTGCGGACCGCCGGCCGGTCGGGGACCAGGGTACGGGCCTCCCGGCTGGCGGCACCGAGGACGACGACGACCGCGTCGCACCCGCCGTCGAGCAGCGCGGTGGCCGCCAGGTCGACCCAGGGTCGGCCGTCAGGTCGACGGACCAGTGCCTTCGGGCGGCCCATCCGGGTGCCGGCGCCGGCCGCGAGGACGACGCCGGCCACCCGGCCGGACCCCGCGTCGACGACCGTCATGTCGGACCGTCAGACGAACCCGGGCACCGCGAGCCAGGCGGCGGGGGCGTCCTCGACGCCGTCCCGGACCACCGTGCCCGAGATGAGGCCGTAGGGGCGGTCCGCGGCGAAGAAGACCTCGCCCGGGTTGTCGAGCCCGAACGGTGCCAGGTCGACCAGGAAGTGGTGCTTGTTCGGCATCGAGAAGCGCACCTCGGCGATCTCGGGGAACGCCTCGATCGCGGTGCGCCCCATCGCGAACAGGGTCTGCTGCAGCGCGAGCGAGTGCAGGTCGGCGAAGGTCTCGAGCATCCGGGCGAGGACCCCGGCGTGGACCACGTCGTAGTCGATGCCGGCGGCCACCGCGTCGGGCAGGTACCGCCAGCGGGCCGTCACCGAGGTCGCCAGGATCCGGTCGTCGGTCTCGGCGAGCGTCGTGTAGCCGTCGCGGGGGAAGCCGTGGAACTCGCTGCCGGTCGACTTCAGCACGGTCAGGTCGGTGACGCCCGCGATCACGTGCACGTCGTCGCCGTCGACCTGCACGACCGCGGTGCGGGTGCCGGCTCCGGCCCGGACGAAGGCGTGGTCGTGCTCGCGGCCGGCGACGGTGATGCGCTCCCAGGTGTGCTGCTCGGCCGACAGGGTCGCGCCGTCGTACCAGTCGAACGCGGTGGTGAAGTGGCGGCCCAGGCGGAGCAGGAACTCCTCCGGACTGTGCACGCCGTGCTCCCGGGCGAAGGCGTAGACGGTGTTCTTCTGCGAGTCCGTCGCCAGGACCTTCGCGTTGTCGCCGTCGGTGTACGAGTCGGCGAGCGCCGTGCCCCGCAGCTGGGTCGTGACGGTGAGGTCCTCGATCTCGTGGCGGTCGGTGTCGCGGGTGACCCGGACCAGGCGGACCTCGGCCTTGCCGTACTGGTTGGCGCCGAGGTGGACGGTCGTGGGCACGCCCGTGGCGCTGGCGGTGGCGGCGTCGGGCGTGGTACTGGTGTCGGTCATGGGGGTCAGCTCCCTCGGTAGGTGGAGTAGGCGAACGGACTGAGCAGGAGGGGGACGTGCAGGTGCGGCGCGGGGTCGTCCGGTGTCGGCCCGTCCGGCTGCTCGGGCACGGTGATCGTCACGGTCACCCGGGGGTGGAACGTGCCGGTGTCGAGTGCCGCCCAGTACGCGCCGGTGGCGAAGGACAGGGTCCACTCCCCCGGTGCGAGCAGGTCCGGTCCGAGGCTGCTGATCCGACCGTCGGCATCGGTCCGGCCGGAGGCGACGAGCACCCCGTCGGCGTCGGTCAGCGAGACGGCGACCCCGGCGGCGGGCCACCCCTTCGTGGTGTCGAGCACGTGGGTGCTGAGGTGGCTCACCGGACGCTCCGCTCGAGTCGGAGGAGGGCGATCTCCCGCAGCTGGCCGGCGACCTCGAGGCGCTCGGTGGCGTCGTCGTTGTCCATCCGCCGGCGGAGTTCGGCGAGCACCTGGTCGGCGCTGCGACCGGCGGCGCGGACGAGGAACACCCGGTCGAAGCGGGTCTCGTAGGCGGCGTTGCCGGCCCGGAGCGCGGCCGCGGTGTCGACGTCGGCATCGGCGGACGCGGCCTGTTCCAGCCGGGAGGCTGCTGCCGCGGCTCCGTCACCCACCGGCCGGTCCCCGATCCGCGGGTGCTCGGCGAGCGCGGCGTCGACCTCGTCGTCGGTCCAGGTCCGGGCGAGCCGGTCGGCCGTGGCGGCGAGGGCGTCCGCCGATCCGTACGGGCGGCCGGCGAGGACGGCGTCGACCCACCGCGGTACGGCGGCCCAGGACGCGACGAGGGCCCGGGCAGCGTCGTCGTCGAGCCGGTCGAACGCGAGGGCGCTGCCGGTGGTCGGGGACGCCTGCGTGACGGCGTCGGACGGTGGAACGGTCATGTCCCGGAGGATGGCACCCCCGTGTTTCGGGGAGAGGTCGGGCAGGTCACGGGTCCGCTGCACCGCCCGACCACGGCTGTTCCCTCCCCGAAACGACGCTGAAACACCGGTTCCCTAGCGTGGCCGACATGGCATGGAACCGGGGCATGATCGCGCACGGCCGACGAGTCGGTGCGCTCGTCGACCCCTGCCGCCCTGCCCTGATCGGACCCGTCCATGGACCTCGTCTCCGTCCGCACCGTGCGGACCCCGTCGCACCGCGACGACCTCGCCTTCGCACCCGGTGACCGCCCGCTCGGTGGCGGCACCTGGCTCTTCTCGGAGGAGCAACCCGGCCTGACCGGGCTCGTCGACCTGACGAGCCTGGGCTGGCCCGACGTCGAGCGGACGCCCGGCACGCTGACGATCGCGGCGACGTGCACGATCGCCGCGCTGCTCCGGGTGCAGCCGGCCCCCGACTGGGCCGCCTGGCCGCTGGTGGACCGGTGCGCGAACGCACTGCTCGCCTCGTTCAAGGTGTGGAACGCGGCGACCGTCGGCGGGAACGTGGCGGTCGGGCTGCCGGCCGGAGCGATGACGGCACTGCTCGTCACACTCGATGCGACCGCGGTGGTGTGGACGCCGAACGGCGGGGAACGCCGCGTGCCCGTCGAGCAGCTCGTGCTCGGCGTGCAGACGCTCGACCTCCGGCACGGTGAGGTGATCCGGGCGTTCGACCTGCCAGAGGAAGCGCTGCGCGCGACGACCGGGTTCCGCCGGGTGTCGCTCAGCCCGCACGGCCGGTCGGGCTCGCTCGTCACCGCACGGTGGTCGGCGGCGGGCTTCGTGCTCGTGGTCACGGCGGCGACCCCGCGGCCGGTGGTGTCCCGGTGGTCCTCGGTGCCGTCGGCCCGCGAGGTGGACGCCGCCCTCGACGCCGTCCTGGGCTCGGACGAGGACTGGTACGACGACCCGCACGGCTCGCCCCGGTGGCGACGTGCGGTGAGCAGCGTGTTCGCCCACGAGCTCCGCGACGAAGCCGCCGAGGCAGCGGGCGCACCGGGAACGACCGCAGCGACGGCGGGCACCCGATGAGGCTCGAGGTGGACGGCACCCCGCTCGAGGTCTCGCCGCAGCCCGGTCAGGTCCTCCGCACGCTGCTGCGCGAGCACGGCGTGACCTCGGTGAAGAAGGGCTGCGACGCCGGTGACTGCGGTGCTTGCACGGTCCTCGTCGACCAGGTGCCGGTGCACTCCTGCATCACCCCGGCCCACCGGCTCGAGGGCCGCACGGTCACCACGGCCGCCGGTCTCGGCACCCCGGAGGACCCGCACCCCGTCCAGCGTGCGTTCGCCGAGGCACCCGGCTTCCAGTGCGGCTTCTGCACGGCGGGCTTCGTCGTCACCGCTTCGACGCTGACCGAGGACGACCTGGCCGACCGGCACCGGAAGCTCAAGGGCAACCTCTGCCGCTGCACCGGGTACCGGGCGATCGAGGACGCACTCGACGGCGTCGCGAACACGACCTGTGCGGCACCGGGCGCGGCGATCGGCACCTCGGTCGCGGCCCCGGCGGCCCGACGCATCGTCACCGGCCGCGAGGAGTACACGCTGGACGTGCCGAGCGACGGGCTCCGGCGCACCGAGGCGCTCCTGCACCTCGCCGTCCTCGGCAGCCCGCACCCGCACGCTCGCATCACCGCGATCGACACCACCGAAGCCTCGGCCCTGCCCGGCGTCCACGCCGTGCTGACCCACCACGACGACCCCGGCGTGCTGTTCTCCACCGGCCGCCACGAGTCACGGCTGGACGACCCGGACGACACCCGCGTGTTCGACGCGGTGCTGCGGTTCCGCGGCCAGCGCGTCGCCGCGGTCGTCGCCGACAGCGTCCGGATCGCCGAGCAGGCGTGCGCCCTGGTCCGCGTCGAGTACGAGGTCCTCGACAGCGTCCACGACCCGGATGCGGCACGTCGGCCGGGTGCCCCGCTCCTGCACGGTGACAAGACGACGGCCGAGCACCGGATCGCCGAGCCGGCGCGGAACGTCGTGGCGAGCCTCCACGGCGGTACCGGCGACGTCGAGGCCGCACTGTCCGCGTCGGCCGCGACCGTCGACGGGGTCTGGACCACCGGCCGCGTCTCGCACGCGGCCCTCGAGACACACGCCACCCGCGGGTGGGTGGACCCGGACGGGAGGCTCGTGCTCCGGACCGCCACGCAGGTCCCGTTCCTGGTGCGGGACGAGATCGCCCGCGTCTTCGCGCTCGACCCGGCCCGGGTGCGCGTCGTCGCGAAGCGGGTGGGTGGCGGGTTCGGCGGCAAGCAGGAGCTGCTCACCGAGGACCTCGTCACCCTGGCGGTGCTGCGGACCGGCCGTACCGTGCAGTTCGAGTTCAGCCGCCGGGACGAGTTCACGGTCGCACCCACCCGGCACCCGATGCGTGTCCGGGTCCGGCTCGGTGCCGATGTCGACGGCACGCTCACGGCGCTGCACGTCGACCAGACGATGGACACCGGGGCGTACGGCAACCACGGCATCGGCGTCATGTTCCACTCGGTCAGCGAGTCCGTCGCGGTGTACCGGTGCCCGGTGAAGCGGGTCGACGCCGAGTCGGTGTACACGAACAACCTGCCGTCGGGGGCGTTCCGCGGCTACGGGCTCGGGCAGGTGGTGTTCGCGATCGAGTCGGCGATGGACGACCTGGCCCGCGAGCTCGGCATCGACCCGGTCGAGTTCCGGAGGCGCAACGTCGTCGTGCCGGGTGACCCACTCGTCGTCACGGACCCGCACGAGCAGAGCGACCTGCAGTGGGAGGGCAGCTACGGGCTCGACCAGTGCCTGGACCTCGTCGAGGACGCCCTGGCCGGACCGCTGCCCGAGGTCCCGCGGATGGACGGGCCGGTGCTCGACGGTCCAGGGTTCGACGGTCCGGGGTTGGACGATTCTGCCGACTGGGCGTTCGGCACCGGTGTCGCCCTCGCGGCGATCGCGACCATGCCGCCCCGGGGCCACCACGCCCACACCTCGGTCGAACTGCTGCTCGGCGGGCGGTACCGGATCGGTGTCGGCACGGCGGAGTTCGGGAACGGCACCACCACCGTGCACACGCAGCTCGTCGCCACCGCACTCGGCACCACACCCGACCGGGTCGACGTGCACCAGTCCGACACCGACGCCGCGCGCCACGACACCGGGGCCTTCGGGTCCGCCGGGGTCGTCGTCGCCGGCCGTGCCCTGTACGCGGCCGCCCAGGCGCTCCGCGAGGACCTCACCGCCCGGGCGCTGGCGCTCGTCGCGGCCCGGACGCCGCGCACCGCCTCGGGAGTCCTCGGTCCCGCGGTGGTCGTCGAGCCCGAGGGCGTCCGCGTCGGCGACGAACTCGTCGGGCACGCGGAACTGCTCGCCGAGGGGCCGCTCGTCGCCCACGCCAGCCACGACGGCACGCCGCGCTCCCTCGCCTTCACGGTGCACGGAGCCCGGGTCGCGGTGCACCGACCGACCGGCGAGGTCCGCATCCTGCAGAGCGTGCAGGCCGTCGACGCCGGCACCGTCCTCAACCCGGAACAGCTGCGCGGCCAGGTCGAGGGCGGCGCGGCCCAGGCGATCGGCTCGACGCTCTACGAAGAGGTCGTGCTCGACGCCACCGGCCGGGTCACCACCGACGCCTTCCGCTCCTACCGGGTGCCGAAGATCTCCGACGTGCCACGGACCCAGGTGCTGTTCGCCGAGACCTCCGACCCGCTCGGCCCCCTCGGTGCGAAGTCGATGAGCGAGGCGCCCTACAACCCCGTCGCCCCGGCCGTCGCGAACGCCGTCCGGGACGCGATCGGCATCCGGCCGTACCGCCTGCCGATGACGCGTGACCGGGTGTGGGCGCTGCTGGCGGACGCGACCGACGCCGGGGGTGCCTGATGTTCGAACTGGCACCGCGCCTCCTGGCCGTGCTCGACGGCGGCGACCCGATCGTCGTCGCGACCGCCGTCGACGTGCAGGGCAGCGCGCCGAGCGGGACCGGCACCTCGATGGCGGTGCTGCCCGGCGGTGAGGTCGTCGGGACGATCTCCGGCGGGTGCGTCGAGGGGGCGCTCTACGACAGCGCCGAACAGGTCCTGGCGACCGGCGTCCCGGTCCTGGAACGGTTCGGGTTCGAGGACCCGTCCGACCCGCTGGCCGACTGGGCGCCGGGCTTGCGCTGCGGGGGTCGGGTCGAGGTGCTCGTGCACCGCGTCCTGCCCACCGACGCCGTCGTGGTCGACGCGCTCCGAGCCGCCGCGGCCGGAGCACCGACGTCGCTCGGGCTGTCGCTCGACGCGGCCTCGCTCGGCAGCGTCGTGACGGCGTCGGACGGCTGCCGGACCCGTGTGTTCACCGAGTACGCCGGCGGACGGGCGCGGTGCATCGTCGTCGGCGCGGTCGAGTTCGCCGTCGCCGTGACGAACACCGCGGCGATGCTCGGCTACGCGGTGACCGTCGTCGACCCGCGGCCGGTGTTCCTCACCGACCAGCGGTTCCCGGCGGCGCAGGAGCGGGTCGTCGGGTGGCCGCCGCGGGTCCTCGCCGACACCGCGATCGGACCGGACACCGTCGTCATCGTCCTCACCCACGACGACCGGTTCGACGCCGAGGTGCTCGACCTCGCCCTCCGTCGTGGTGCCGGGTACGTCGGGGCGATGGGGTCGCGGGCGACGCACGAGCGACGGCTCGCGGTGCTGCGGGGTCTCGGGACGCCCGACACCGGGCGGCTGCGGTCCCCGATCGGCCTCGACATCGGCGCTGAGACGCCCGCCGAGATGGCGCTGTCGATCATGGCCGAGGTCGTCGCGGTCCGGCGAGGTGCTCCGGGCGGAGCGCTCGTCGGCGGCAGCGGGCCGGTGCACCGGCGGTCGGTCGAGGACGCCGTGCCCCGGTGAGTCAGTGGGTAGGCGCCGCGAGCCGCCGGAAGAGCGGGAACCAGTGCCGCTCGGCCAGCACCGACCCTGCACTGCCTGCGATCCACTCGCCCGGGACGACCGGTGCAGCGTCGGTCGTCCAGACGGCGAACACCGCGACCGGGGTCGGCCACTCGTACTCCGGTGTCGGCACCGTGACCGTGTTGCGGACGGCGCCGACGTACCGGAGCGGCACGGGACCACCGACCACGTGACGGGCGAGACCGGCGATCGCGACCGCGCCGTCGTGGTCGCCCGCACCGACGCGCGCCGTCGGCAGGTCGACCTTGCCCGACCCGTCGCGGCGCGTGCAGAAGACGCGGTCCTCGTCGGTCAGCAGCAGGCGGACCAGCCCGGTCGGACGGAGCACAGGTCCGCCGAGGACGACGTCCGCGACACCGCCCGGCGGCAGCCACGGGGCGTCGACGGTCGACGCGATGACCTCCGGGGCGTCGTCCTGCACCGGACGAGGGTACCGAGCGGACGCACCGACGGGGCATCCCGCGACCGCACCACGCGACGGGACCTCAGCCGACAGGGGTGAGCCGCGCCTCCCGGCCGTGGTCGCTTGCCGAGGCCGCCGCGCTGGCGACCGGCAGGGTGAGCACGAAGGCGGCGCCGTCCAGGACGAGCGGGTCGGCCGCGACCAGCTCGCCGCCGGACGCACGCGCGATCCCGCGCGCGATCGGCAGGCCGAGCCCGGCGCCGCCGCTGCGGTCCTCGCGTCCGTCGTCCAGGCGGACGAGCCGGTCGAAGACGCGCTCGCGGTCGGCAGTCGGGATGCCGATGCCGTCGTCTTCCAGCCGGACCACCGCGGTGTCCGCACCGTCGGCAGCCAGGAGCGTGAGGAGCAGGTGACCGTCTCCGCCGGTCGCCCGGGCGGCGTTGTCGGCGAGGTTGCCGAGCACCTGGGCGATCCGGTCCGCGTCGAGCAGTGCCGGTACCGGATGGTCCGGCACCCGGACGTCGAGGTGCACGGACGGCAGCCGCAGGACCAGCCGCTCCGCCTCGGCCGTCAGGAACGCGGCCAGGTCCACCGGGCGGCGGTCGAGGTCGATCCCACGGTCCAGCCGCGCCATCGTGAGCATGTCGTCGACGAGCCGGGAGGCGCGCCCCGCCTGCCGCACGACGTGCACCGCGAGCTGCTCCTGCTGCTCCCCCTGCACGCCGGCGCGGATCAGCGTCTCCGCGGCCGCCCGGACCCCGGCGACCGGGGTGCGGAGTTCGTGAGCGGCATCGGACAGGAACGCCCGGAGGCGCAGCTCGGCCTGGACGGCCTGGTCCTCTGCCCCCTCGACCGCGTCGAGCATGGTGTCGAGCGCGGTCGCGACGCGGCCGATCTCGGTGTCGTCCCGGTGCGGTCGGAGCCGTCGGCCCCGGTCACCGCCGGCGATCGACATCGCGGTCGACGTCACGACGTCGAGTGGTCGGAGCGCCCGGCGGACGACGAGGGTGACACCGACGACGGCGATGACGAGGAACCCGGCGGAGGCAGCGCCCATCACCCAGCCGAGGGTCGCCAGGGTGGACTGGACGTCTCGCGTGCCGGTCGTCAGGGTCAGGACCGTGCCGTCGTCGAGCCGTGACCTGAGGGTCAGGACGCCGTCGTCCTCGGAGGTCGTCGAGGACACCACGGATGCGCCGTCCGCGCTGCCGGTGGTGGTGCGGCCGGTGCCCGTGCCGGTGTTCCCGGCAGCGGCGCCCGGGCCTGATCCCGGCGCGGGCAGGTCTCCCGGGTCGGGCGGTCCGGCGCGGAGCTGCTCGGGCGACGGACCGGCCTGCACCTCGGCGCCGTCAGGCTGCACGATGCGGACGGAGAGGCCCTGCATCGACAGCCGGTCAGCGAGGTCGTCGGCATCCACGGTCCCGACGAGGGCCGCCGCCGCGGACGCCCGGTCGCGCAGCCGGTCGACGGTCTGGGCGCGGAGCTGGTCGCCGAGCAGGACCTGCACCGCGACGCACAGGCCGCCGAGCAGGACGGCCAGGAGGAGCACGATGGCCACGACGGTCCGCAGGCGGAGGGACGTGGTGCGGAGCGAGGGAGCAGTGGAACCGGCGGCGTCTGTCGTGTGGCCGACGGCGACGCGGCCGCTCATGCGGCGACCCGCTCGGCGCTCATCCGGTAGCCCAGACCGCGGATCGTGTGGATCAGGCGCGGGCCGTGCGCCTCCATCTTCCGCCGCAGCGCACTGAGGTGCACCTCGACGATGTTGGGGTCGATGTCGTCGTACCCCCACACCTGCGTCAGGATCTGCGCCTTCGACAGCGTCCGGCCACGACCCTCGGCCAGGAAGCAGAGCAATCGGAACTCGGTCGCGGTCAGGTCGAGCAGCGCACCACCGCGGCGGGCGGTCGCACCGTCTGGGTCGACGACCAGGTCGCCGATCTCGACCACGGACGGGATCCGTCCCCGCCGCCGGAGGACCGCGGTGACCCGGGCCACGAGCTCCGCCATCGCGAACGGCTTCACCACGTAGTCGTCGGCCCCTTCGGCGAACCCCCGCAGCCGGTCATCGAGTTCGTCGCGCGCGGTCATCATCACCACGGCCGCGTCCGACACCGACCGCACCCGGGCAGCCAGCACGATGCCGCTCGCCCCGGGCAGCATCCAGTCGAGCACCACCAGGTCGGGGCGGCCGGAGGCCAGGTCGTCGACCAGGGTGTCGCCGTCACCGGCGGTGCGCACGGCGAACCCCTCGGCTCGGAGGCTCGAGGCGACGGCGGTGCGGATGGACTCGTCGTCGTCGATGACGAGGATGCGGGCGGGGAGGGTCACGCCGGGAACCGTAGGCGTCCACTGCGAGCAAGGAGCATGGAACGACCTGGGCAACGCCTGTGCTTCAGTTCTGCTTCAGACACGACTTCCAGCGTGGTCCACAGCGAGCCGGACGGGTTCGTCACGACCACGAGGAGCACCCCGATGCACCAGAGCAACCAGCACGACGACCAGGACGACCGCAACCGGAACGACCAGCCCACCGAGCAGTACCCGGTGGACCACTTCGCCGCAGCGCCCACCACGGCACCCGCAGCCGACCGCACCGCTGGCCGACGACGCTTCGCCCGCCGCGCGGGCATCGGTGCCGCGGTCGCCGCCACCCTCGTCCTCGGCGGGGTCGGTGTCACCGCAGCGATGGCCGCCGGTCCGGGTGACGGTGGGAACAGCAGCGTCACCGCGCCGACCGGAGCACCGAGCGGGGCACCGAGCGGAGCACCCACCGGTGCGCCGACGGGAGCGCCGAGCGGTGCGCCCGCCGGTCCGGGGGCAGCTGGCGGGACGGCCGGTGGCCCGGCAGGTGGTCCGGCGGCCGGTCCCGGAGCCGGTCCGGCCGGCGGGGCCGCCACGTGCGGTCCCGACGGAGCAGCACCGAAGACCGACGGGAAGGCACCCACACCGCCGAAGGCCGACGGAAAGGCACCGACTCCCCCGGCGACGGACGGCTCGGCGCCGACCCCGCCTGCCCCGGGTGACGCGCCCACCGGCGCCCCGACCGACGCACCGACCTCCGGTTCCTGACGCGACCCGGCCGGGAGGCGCGGTGCGGGTCCGACCCGCACCGCGCCTCCCGGCCGCTCCGGACCGGACGGGTCCGCTCAGTCGGCCTGCGGAGGACGCCGGTTGCGGGATCGATCGCCGCCGGGAAGGCACGGATGTCCAGCCCCACCGTCATGGCGATGACCGTCTCGATCGACTCGAGGCTCAGCCCACTCGTACCGGCGAGCGTTCCGACGTAGCCGGAGCAGGTGTCGGGTCGGGTGAGCCAGGTGACCCGGTGCACGGCCCCCTCCACGTTGTGCACCATCTCGCGCTCGTCGATCAGCGCAGCGCAACCCAGACGGGGAACGCCGACGCGGCGCTCCATGCCTGGGGTCGGCATGCTGCCGGGTACGGTACGGGCGCGATGACGTCGGTGGCGTCGACGCCGGAGTGCAGCTCCGGCATCCGGTAGTCGAAGGTGACTGCGGCGCGGAGGAGCCCCTCGGCGAGCGTGCGGGCCTGGTCGATGAGGCCTGCGCGCGTGAGACCGGCGATGGCGATGGCGGTGTCGTGGGTCCAGACGCTGCCGCCGTGGTAGCTCAGCGGCCAGAACCCACCGGCGGTCGTCGAGAGGGTGCGAAGACCGAAACCGCTTGTCATGTCGGGAGCGACGAGCCGATCGGCGATGGTGCGCTCCTCGTCGGCGGAGAGCAAGCCGGTGCCGACGAGGTGACCGATGTTGCTGGTGACGGTGTCGACGGGCCGCTTGTGGACGTCGAGGGCGATGGCCGGGTACGCGCTGATGCTGTCGGCCAGCCAGAACTGGTCGCGGAACTTCGTCTGCAGCGTCGCTGCCCAGCCGCGCCACGCGTCGCCACCGTCGCGGTCGAGAGCGTCGAGGATGTCTGCGCCGTGGACTGCTGCTTCGTAGGCGTAGGCCTGCACTTCGCAGAGCGCGATCGGCCCGTCTGCGAGGCTGCCGTCGTGCCACTGGACACTGTCGCCGGAGTCCTTCCACCCTTGGTTCGCAAGGCCATGGCCGGACTCGTCGACGTACTCGAGGAAACCGTCGCCGTCGGAGTCGCCGTAGTCGCGCATCCACGCCAACGCCCGTTCGAGGGCCGGGACCAGCGCGCGTACTTCCTCCTCCGGCATGCCGGCGCGCCATGCGTCGTGGAGCAGGCAGATCCACAGCGGGGTCGCGTCGATGGTGCCGTAGTACAGCGGGGACAGGGTGAGCTCGTCGTTGTCGATCGCGAGCGACTCTGAGCGGATCTCGTGCATGATCTTGCCCGGCTGCTCCGCGGTGACCGGGTTGACCTTCGTACCCTGCAGTGAGGCGAGCACACGGAGCGTGGATGCAGCGAGCTCTGTGGTGACGGGGAGCAGGAACCGTGCCGCCCAGATCGAGTCCCGCCCGAAGAGGGTGAAGAACCAGGGTGCGCCGGCTGCGAGGAACTCGTCCTGTCCGCCGGCGAGGCGCATGCGGAGGTTGTCGAGGTCGGTGGATGCCTGCTCGAGCCAGGCCTGGAGGCGGTGGTCCGCGACGCCGCTCGGCGTGGTCCAGGGGCGCGCAGCGGTGACACCTTCGACGACGGTGTCGTCGGTCACGCTCGTCACGGTGTACCTGAAGACTGCCGGGCGCCCCGCGGTGGTGGTGTCGGTCCACGTGAGGACGACGTCCGCGGCGTCGATGGTGATGACGGCTCCGGGGGCGGTGAGGGTGACCGTGGTCAGGTCCGAGCGCCACGTCGCTCCGGTCGCGGTTGAGTCCGGCTGCGCGCCCGTCGGTACGGCACCGCTCTTGATGGCGTCCATGCCGGTGGCGTCGGTGGTGATCCGGATCGTCAGCGTGACGTCGGCCGAGCCGGTCTGCCGGGTGGTGACGCTGTACTGCTCGTCGATGCCGTCGGTGCGGGTGCTGCGGTCGTGGTCGAGCCGGGTGTCGGGATCGGCGCCGGGAGCGTCGAGGCCGCGGAGGAGCGCGGTGGAGCGGGTGTGTGCGCCGTCGCGGCGTGCGGTGGCGATGTGCTCGACGTCGGTGCCTGCGACGGTGGTGCGGATGGCGGAGACGATGCGCTGGTCGCCGGTCCAGTAGCCCTGCACTGGGGAGCTGCCGATACTGCCGTCCGGGGCAGCCCAGACGTGGGTGGGGGCGGTGAGGGTGACGAGCGCATCGTGCAGGAGCGGCTGCTTGGGTGCGGAGCTCGGGGCGGTCGGGGCGGGTGCGGGAGGATTCACAAGCGTCATCGACGGAGGCTTTCGTGTGGTGGGTGGTCAGTGGTGCCGGTGGTGGAGGGTCACTCCTTCACGGCTCCGTCGCTGGAGTTCATGATCCGGCGCTGGAAGACGAAGAACGCGATCGCGACGGGGATCGTCATCACGAAGGCGGCGGCGAGCTTGATGGGGAACTGGTTCCCGGCACTGAGTTGCCCAGAAGCGAGGCCCGCGACGCCCTTGGTGAGGGTCGTCAGTTCTGGTGAGGAGCTCGAGACGATGAACTGCGACAGCTCGTTCCACGAGCCCTGGAAGGACAGGATCGTGATGGTCACGACGGCGGGGCGGGCCATCGGCAGCACGATGGACCAGAAGGTGCGGAAGGTGCCGGCACCGTCGATGCGGGCTTGTTCCTCGACGCTGACGGGGATGGACTCGAAGAAGTTCTTCATGATGAACACGCCTGCAGCGTCGACGAGCAGGGGGATGATCATGCCGGCGTAGGAGTCGTAGATGCCGAGCTGGTTGATGACGAGGAACTTCGGGATGAGCAGTACGACGCTCGGGACTGCCATGACCGCGACGACGGCGCCGAAGACGACGCCGCGACCGCGGAACCGGAGGCGGGCGAGCGCGTAGCCGGCGAGGGAGTCGAAGAAGATCCGGCCGAGGGTGACGAAGAACGCAACGATGAAGGAGTTCTTCAGCCAGGTCGGGAAGTCCGAGTTGTCGAACAGGGTCGTGAACGCAGCCGTGGTCCAGGTCGCTGGCAGCGAGAGCGGGTTGAGGGATGCGTCTTCGTCGGTCTTGAAGGAGTTGACGATGTCGACGAAGAACGGCAGCAGGTAGACCAGCGCGATGACGGTCAGGACGACGTAGAGGGCGACCTTGCCGAGGACCGCCGACGGCGGCAGCTTCCGGCGACGCTTCGGTCTCGACGTGCCTCGCGGGTTGATGGCGACGTCCGTTTGCGCGGCGGCCGCGGGGGTGCTGGCGGTCATCGATGCTGCTCCTTCGTGCCGGCCGCGCCGGCCGCGCCGGGACGGACGTCCTCGATCCACCGCATGCGGCGGCGGGAGACCTTCCGGTCGCGCAGGATCAGTCGTTGCAGGAGGGTGAGGACGACGATGATCCCGAACAGGATGAACGCGATCGACGCGCCCACACCCCACTGCTGGTCGTTGAACGACGCTTGGTAGGACAGGTAGGCGGGGGTCAGGGTGGTGTTCGCCGGCGCACCCTTGGTACCGGTGTAGATCTGGTCGAACACCTGCCACGTGCCGATGAGGCCGAGCGTGAGGACGGTGAAGAGCGTCGTTCGCAGCTGCGGGAGGGTGACGAGCCAGAAACGGCTCCAGGACCCGGCACCGTCGAGCATCGCAGCTTCGTCGATGTCGCCAGAGAGGTTCTGCAGCGCGGCGATGAACAGCAGCATGAACGTTCCGGACGTGGTGAAGATCGCCATGATGATGTATGCACACATCGCCACCGACGGGCCGGAGAGCCACTCCCAGTAGGAGATGCCGAGCATGGTGTGGTCGGTCAGCATGGCCGGGCCCTGCTGGATGCCGAGTCCGTGCGCGATCGCCGTGAACAGGCCGGTGGGCTCGTTGAACCAGTTCGGGCCGGCGATGCCGACCAGGGCGAGGATCTTGTTCACCGCTCCGGTTGAGGAGAACAAGAAGAGCCACAGCACGGTGATCGCCACCGACGAGGTGACGGACGGGAAGTAGAACGCGGTGCGGAAGAAGCCACGGCCGCGGATGACCTGTCGGTTCACCAGGAGCGCCAGGCCCAAGGCGACGGCGGTCTGGATCGGGACGACGAAGACGACGTACCAGAGGTTGTTGCGCAGCGACGTACCGAACTGCTGCTCGATCAGCGAGCCGCCGGACAGGAGCTGCTCGTAGTTCTTCCCACCGACGAACGAGACGCCGGCCCCGAACGGGCTGCCGACTCCTTGCCAGTCGGACAGGCTCACCCAGAGCGCCATCAGCACGGGCACGGCGAGGAAGACGCCGAGGATCACGAGGGTGGGTGCGGTGAAGACCCATCCGGCGATGGCTTCTGCTCGTCCTGCCCCGCCGCGGCGACGCTTCGGCCCGTCCGGCCCGGTTGGTGGCCGTCGCGGGCTGGCGGGTGCCGTGGTGCTTGCGCTCATGGGTGAGCCTTCCGTTGCTGCTCGGGTGAGTTACTGCTTCAGGGCGGCGGCCAGGTTCTTCTGCGCCCCCTCGAGCAGGGTCTGCACGTCCGTGGACGCCAGCGCCGGGATCTTCGAGTCGAAGTCGGTGATCACGTCAGCGGTGCCCGGCTTGTTCGGCACACCCTTGGCTGAGTCGACCTCGTTGAGGAACGCGGCGTACTGCGGGTACTCCTGCTTCCACTTGCTGGCCGCGGACTGGACGCTCGGCATGACACCGAACTCCTTCGCGAAGCTCAGTTGCTGGTCAGCGGAGGTGAGCTGCTCGACGAGCTTCAGCGCGGCGGCCTGGTTCTTGGACGCCTTCGCGATGCCCCAGCAGTTCGTGAACTGCAGCGTGCCGGCGCCAGAGGGGCCTTCGGGCAGCTCGACGACCTTGTAGTCGACGTTCGGGTAGCTGGACTTCATCGCACCGGTGAGCCAGTTGCCCTCGATGGTCATCGCCGACTTGCCCTTGCCGAACGCGTCGCCGCCCCAGCCCTCGCCGAGGTCACTGGAGAACTTCGTCGAACCGTCCTGCAGCAGACCCTTGACGTAGTCGAACGCCTTCGCGTTCGCATCGGAGTCAACAGTCGCCTTCGTCTGGTCGGTGTTGGTCAGCTCGCCGCCGGCCTGCGCCATGAACGCGCCGATGCGCTCGTACTGCGGGCTCATCGCCAGGCCCACGTGGCCATCCTGAGTGAGCTTCTTCGCTACGGACGACAGCTCGTCCCACGTCTTCGGGACGTCGCTGTCGGTCAGGCCCGCCGCCTTCCAGTCGGCAGTGTTGATGAACAGCGCGAGGGTGGAGAAGTCCTTGGGCGCGCAGTAGAACTTGCCGTCGTAGGTGAACGACTGCTTCAGCGTCGGGTAGAAGTCCCCCTTGTTGCTCAGCTGGTCGCCGTAGGGCAATAGGGAGCCGTTCTTCGCCCAGCCGGTCATCTGCGCGGACGAGGCGTAGAAGACGTCAGCCGGCTTGCCCGACGCGAAGCCCTGGCTCATCTGCTGGTCGAGGTCACTGGCGACCTGCACGCTTGCGCCTGTCCCGGACTTCTTCGACCAGCTCGAAACAGCTTGCTTGACCGCGGATGCCTCCGCGTCGCCGGAGGAGGCGATCAAGACATCGAGCTTGCTGCTGCTCGAGGTCAGCTTGCCGTCGCTGGAGCTGGGCTGGGAGAACCCGGATCCTCCGCAGGCTGTGAGGGACAGGGCGGCGGTCAGCGCGATCGCGCCCACGGCCAGCATGCGGGGCATGCGTCGTTGCATCGGGTACTCCTCTTCGAGCAGTGTTGGGAACTTGATCGTTCAATTGGAACGATCAAGTGGCCACAACATACACGAAATCGGCACTACGGTGAAGCCATGCAGCGCACCCCCACCGTCGTCGACGTCGCCACCGTTGCCCAGGTGTCACGTCAGACGGTCTCCAACGTGCTGAACAGCCCGGACATCGTCCGACCGGCCACCAGGGAGCGCGTCGAGCGCGCCATCGCTGAGCTCGGCTACCGGCCGAACGCTGCCGCCCGTCGGCTCCGCACACAGCGCAGCTCCACCCTCGGGATCCGCCTCGACCACGAACAGAACGGGATCTCCGGCGTCGTCCTCGACCGGTTCCTCCACGCGCTCGTGGAAGCCGCAGACGCTCGCGGATTCCGAGTCCTGCTCTTCACGGCAGACTCCCCGGAAGACGAGATCGCACAGATCGAAGCTCTGATCGAAGGCGCGGACGCGGACGGATTCGTGATCACCGCGACTGCCGAGAACGACCCCCGACTTTCGTGGCTGCACGACCACGACGTGCCGTTCGTTTCCTTCGGGCGCCCCTGGGGCGTCCCGCTGGATGTGTGGGATTCCTACCCCTGGGTCGACATCGACGGTCGCGCTGGTGTCCGCGGCGCGACGCAGCACTTCCTCGCGGCCGGAACCCAACGAATCGGCTACCTCGGGTGGCCGACCCGGTTCGGGCAAGACGACGAACGCCGTCAAGGGTGGGTCGAAGCGATGGACGCAGCCGGCACACCCCGCGACGGCCTCGAACTCGCGGTCGAAGACGATGTCGACGCAGCGGCCGCGGCCGTCCGCACGGCACTCTCTGCCGGTGTCGACTTCGAGGCGGTCGTCTGCGCCAGCGACACGCTCGCTCTCGGTGCCCGTATGGCTCTCCCAGCCGCGGTTCCCGTCGTCGGTTACGACGACACCCCCGTCGCCGGCGCCCTCGGGATGCCCAGCGTCGCGCAGCCCCTCGGCGAAGCCGCTCGCGCTGTCGTGGACGTCCTCCTCGGTTCCACTGGGCATGCCGTCCTGCCAGCCCCAGCCGGCCACCACCTGCTCGAACCATCTGTGGTCTGGCGGTAGTTGCTGTGGATACTCGTTGCGACGCCTGACGTTCGGTCAGTGCGTTGCTCGACACCTCGCACCTCGCCCCTCGCCCCTCGCCCCGTACGGTCTGGCATCGATCGTTCTTCCCGCAAAGGCGAACCAGGCCGGCGACAGGAGTTCCGCTGGCGACTGCCCGTGCGCCGATCGACTCCTCGGAACCAGAGCCGGGTGTCAACGACGCTGACGGTGCAGGCCTCGGAGCGCGACCTTGAGCCAGCGTCGGCAGACGTAGATCACGCCGAGGAGGCCGACAGCGGCGGGGATGAAGATCGGCCAGGCAGTCGTGAAACCGAGCACGAGCGCCAGGGCCTCGAATCCGATCAAGGACGCTGCTCCGACGTACAGCGTCGCCGCAGCATCGTTGAGTCGCCACCAGAGTGCTGTCGCTCGAGCTCGGACCGCTCCGATGCACGGCGACTTCTCCTGAGGCGAGGGCACCCCGTCAGGATCGCAGCCTGCTGAGCTCAGGGCCAGCCCTTTCCCGATCGAGTGGGCTGTCTGCCTGTCTGCTTTGTCTGCATGTCTCGCCGCAACGGTGGCGATCGAGCGCGTCGATCTTCCGGTGTCAATCGTCCCGAACGTCAGGGGCCCTGCCAGTACGGGACACATGCACCAGCAGAGCAGGCACGGCCGCCAGCACCGCGCCGATCACCCACAGCAGCGGCGACGGTGACAAGCCGCCGTCGGGGGAATCGCTCGGTCCGGCTCGCATGAAGAGGACGGCGTCGACGACGAGTACCGCGGGGACCACGAGAAGCGCCGTGGTCCCGAGCCAAGCGAACTTCCGCGCACCCGTACCGAGGACCGCGCACACAGCGAGGGCGCCTCCGGTCACCACCGTGACCACCACGAGCACCACCAAGCCCGGCAAGCCCGTCAGCAGAACGGCGACGGCACCGCCGTGGGTGAACTGGGCTGCGACGGCGCCGACTGCAGCTGCCAGCAGCACATGCGGCCACGGTCCCGCCCCGGTGCGTCCGCTTCCGTCGGTGTCCCCACGAGTCACGGCCTGATCCTCGCATGGACAGGCAGAGCCAGTTCGATCGCGAGTGGATCGCCCGGCCGAGCCGTCCGAGGACCGATGACCGATGACCGATGACCTCAGCCGAGGACACCGGTGTGCTCGAGGACGACCTGCACGCCGATGAGGATGAGCACCACACCGCCCGCGATCTCGGCCGGCTTGCCGAAGCGGGCACCGACCCGGCGGCCGACGGCGACGCCGACGAAGCTCAGGACGGCGGTCGTGATGCCGATGAGCAGGACCGCCCAGCCGATCGACACCGGCAGGAACGCCAACGTGACGCCGACCGCGAGGGCGTCGATGCTCGTCGCGATGGCCAGCACCAGCAGTTCACGGATGCGCAGCCGGTCGGTGTCCTCGTCGGTGTCCTCGTGCCCGCGGAACGCCTCCCAGAGCATCTTGCCGCCCACGAGCGCGAGCAGCCCGAACGCCACCCAGTGGTCGTAGGCGGCGATCGACCGGGCGAACGTCGTGCCGAGCAGCCAGCCGAGCAACGGCATCAGCGCTTGGAACAGACCGAAGACGACGGAGATCACCACGGCCTGCCGGACGTTGAACCGCTTCATGTGCAGGCCCTTGCCGAGCGCGACGGCGAAGGCGTCGGCGGAGACGCCGAGCGCGATGAGGAAGAGGGCCCAGAACGACATGGGGTGGCGCCTTTCGAGATGACAGCGGAGACACCGTCGTCTCGGAACTCGTCGATCCTGCCATGTCGGGAACGCCGTCCGGAGCGAAAAAGACCTGATCAGAGGGATTCGGGACGACGAATTCGAGCGTTCGACGGCCCGCCCCGAGAACCCGGTGTGTCACAGAACGGTAACGAGGACAAACCCACCCAAACCGGTTCGCGACCGGCCCCGAATCACTGTCACAAGCCGGGAAACACCCGCAAGCGCTCACCAGCAGCTCACCGCTGGTTCTCCACCCCCACCGCCGGGGTGTGTTCGGCGCGCTGTCACCAACCGCGCCGAGCGCGTTCAAGCAAAGGAATGAAGACATGCGCAAGTCCCTGAAGAACACGATCACCCTCGCCACCGCCGGCGCGATCGTCCTGGGCGGTGCCGGCTTCGGCATCACCGCCGCCAACGCCGCCACCCCGACCGTGCACACCGTCTCCTCCAGCTCCGCGTCGAAGATCCCCGCACCGGTCGCCTCGGTCCCCGACGTCCTCGGCGGCAACACCTCCGTCGCCCTCGACAAGGGCTTCACCGACGCCCTCACCTCGCTGAAGCTGACCCCGGGCGTCTCCGGCAACGCCAAGCTCGCCGACGGCGCCGTGTCGTTCCCGATCACCTCCGGCTCGGTCACCTACTGGAGCCCGGACGGCAAGTACCGCCCCTACGTGCAGGGCCTGCTGAACCACGACGACTCCGGCCTGACCCTCAAGGCCGGCGACACCACCGTCACGCTCGAGAACTTCGTCGTGAACCCCGGCTCCTCGAAGCTCTCCGGTGACGTCCTCGTCAACGGCAAGGTCGCCGTCGCCAACGCCTACCTCTTCTCCCTCCACGGCGGGACGCTGAAGCCGCTCCAGCTCGAGGGCGACAACGCGATCCTCACCGGCACCACCGTCCACATCTCCGACGACGCCGCGAAGCTGCTCAACAGCACCTTCAAGACCGACGCCGTCAAGGGCGGCCTGCTCGTCGGCACCGCCACCATCACCGCCCAGATCAAGTAACCACCTGACCTGACGCACCACGAGAACGCCGCCCCGGCACAACCGGGGCGGCGTTCTCGCGTTCTCCCAGAGCAGCCGACGTGCGATGGTGCATGCATGGCCTCTCCGCAGACACTCGACCTGGACGATCGTCGCCTGCTGGCCGCGTGGGCCGCGGATTGCGCCGAGCGGGTCCTGCCGCTGTTCGAGCGCCATGCCCCCGACGACACCCGTCCCCGTGACGGCATCGTGCGGACGCGGGCCTTCGCCCGCGGGGAGATCGACGCGGCGGAGATGATCCGCCGGCGCTTCGAGACCGGTCGCGCTGCCTCCGCCGTGCGTGATCCGGCAGCACGAGCGGCCGCCTTCGCCGCCGGTCAGGCCTCCGGTGTCGCCCACATGGGCGCGCACGCACTCGGGGCCGCCGCCTACGCGGTGCGTGCAGCCGGTCTCGGGGACTCCGGATCGGATGCGGACGAACTACGCTGGCAGATCGGGCACATGAGCGCCGAGGTCCGACGCGCACTGCGCCGCCTCCCCGTGCTCGAGACAGACTCGTCCGGGCCACTCGGGTCCGGCTTGCTCGCGTCCGGCGGGCTCGCGGTCACCATCCGTGCACTCCAGGCCTCGGTCGTCGAGGCACCCTGACCGCTGGTGCCGGGAGGCGCGACCCACCGGAACGACACCGCTACACTCCGCGAAGGGGTGCGACCGCGTGCTCCAGGGAAGGTGGGGACGTGTTCCAGGACACTCTCGGCGGAGGGCACATCGCCGTTCTGCTCGTGATCGCTCTGATCGAGGTCGGCGCACTGGTGGTGCTCTGGCGCGACCGGACCCGCTCGCAGCTGGCGAAGGTCGTCTGGACCGTCGTCGTCATCGCGCTGCCGGTCCTCGGCGCGCTGGGCTTCCTGCTGAACTGGGCGCTCGGACGTCTCGCCGACCGGCTCAACCGCGCGCGCTGAACTGCGGGCGCTGAACTTCGCACACTGACCGCTCCTCAGGGACGGTAGTCGGCCCGCTGTTCGTAGAGCTTCCGCTGACCGTCCAGGTCGTGCGTGTGCGCTCCGGACATCGCGCCGATCGTCTTCGCCACCGACTCGATCGCGAAGAGCAACCCGCGAACCACGTTCCCCAGGATCCGCATGACGGTCCTCCCTCGTTCTGCGAACCGTACCCCGGCCGCCGGGTCCGCGTCGAGACACGCCCGTCAGTGGTCGACGCCCTCCCGATCCCGAGACACCGCGGAACCCGGCGGCGTCTCAGCACAAGGGCGGCGTCTCAGCACAAGGGCGGCGTCTCACGAAGACGGGGGCGTCTCACGGTGAACGCGGCGCCTCAGGGAGACAGGGCGCCTCACGGACGCGCGCGCCCCCGCACCAGCCGCTCCCGCAGCCGGGCCGCCAGCTCGCCCTCGTCAGCCGTGACCAGCCTCCCGTCCCGAACCACCACGCGCCCACCGACGACGACGTGCTTCGGCCGCCGCCCCGGCGACGCCCAGAGCAGTCCGGCGACCGGGTCCGCGACTCCGGCGTCCGCGACACCGGACACGTCCCAGACGCAGAGGTCGCCCGCCGAACCGGCCCCGAGGTGGCCGAGTTCCGGCCGCCCGAGCCCGATCGCGGACCCCTCGGTCGCCATGCCGAGCACCTGACGTGCCGGTAGCTGCGGTCCGACCAACGCAGAGACCTGCATCGCGAGCCGCGCGTCGGCGAGCAGGTGTCCGGCGTCGTTGCTGCCGCCCCCGCTGGTGCCGAGCCCGACCGGTACGCCCGCGGCGGCGAGACGCGCGACGGGCGCGATCCCCCACCCCATCGGCACGTCGCAGCCCGGCGCGTGCGTCGCAGTGACCCCGGCGGCGGCGAGACGCGCGATCTCGTCGTCGGTCACGTCGCAGAGGTGCGCGACGGTCACGTCCGAGGCGAGCCAGCCCCACTCCTCGAGCAGGTCGAGCGGCCGACGCCCGTACCGCTCCAGCGCGATGGCGGTGTCGACCTGCTCGTTCGCCTGGGTCCGCCGACGGAGGCCGTGCTCCGCGGCGACCTCACCGAGCGCCCGGAACGTCGCCTCACCGTCGGAGTGCACGCCCGCGGGCCCGACGGCGATCTGCAGCCGGCCGTCCGGATCGGTGCCGCTGACCGCGTCCGCGTGCAGTAGCGCCCGGACGATCGCGTCGGCCGATGCCGCTGCGTGCGACGGGTCGTCGCGCGCGCTCCCCCGGACGAAGACGAGCCGGCCGCCGAGCCCGCGGACAGCGTCGACGGTGGCTGCGGCGAGCGCGACGGTCTCGTCGGGGTTCGCCACGGTCGGCCAGTTCAGGTGGTGATCGGCGATGGTCGTGACGCCGGACAGGAGGCCCTCCGCGGCTCCGACGGCAGCCGCCGCCCAGTACAACTCGGGGTCGTGCCCCGCTGCTCCGTAGGCCTGCGCCATCGTGGGGAGCCAGTCCGCCATCGGCACCCCGCGCGTGCCCGGGAGCGTGCGGAACGCCGTCTGCAGCAGGTGGTGGTGGGCGTTGACGAGTCCGGCGGTGACGACACAGCCCGAGGCGTCGAGGGTGGACGCGACACTGCTGCCGTCGTCGACGACCACGTCGCCGTCGCGTTCGGTGCGGGGGTCGACGAGGACGCGGAGGGCACCGGTGACGGTCAGCATGGGGAGTTTTTAGCAGGGCGCTGTTTCGGGCGCGTGACGCCGGACGTTCCGGAAGGGATGCCCCGCGTTCGCGGGAAACCGGCCGGGAACACCCGCGAAACACGGGGTCCCTAGGGTCCCGGACATGACCCAGACCCTGATCCGCGGCGGGTGGGTACTGACCGCCGCCCCCGACGCTTCCACCACCCCGTCCGCGATCCGGGACGGCGCGGTGCTGCTCGACGGGGACCGGGTCGCCGCGGTCGGCACGTTCGCCGAGCTGTCGGCAGCGCATCCCGACGCCACGGTCCGCGGCGGGGCGAACGACATCGTCACCCCGGGCTTCGTGAACACGCACGGGCACTTCAGCGAGGGCCTCATCACGGGCATCGGCTCGCAGTACACGCTGTGGGAGTGGCTGAACGCCCTGATCTCGCACGTCAACCCGGTGATGACGCGGGACAAGGCGTACGCGGGCACGATGCTGCAGGGCATCCAGATGCTCCGGAGCGGGGTGACGACGGCGAACGACATGTTCTGCTCGGACCCGATCGCCGACGAGCCTGCGACGCCGGGTGTCGTCCAGGCGCTCGAGGAGCTCGGGCTCCGCGGCGTCGTGTCGTTCGGCTCCGGGGACGTCGACCGCGGGTTCGGTCCGGCGCCGATCCTGGAGGAGTTCGACGCCCTGCGCGAGGCCGCCGACGCCAGCCGGTACAGCACGTTCCGGGTCGGGATGTCCTCGATCGGCCGCTACTCGGACGCCGCGTGGCAGGAGCACATCGACTACGCGGTCGACGGCGGCCACGGCATCCACGTGCACGTGCACGAGGTCCGCGAGGAGGTCACTGCCGCACGCCAGCGCACCGGCAGGACCGTGGTCGGGCACGCCGAGGCGACGGGCATGTTCCGCGTGCCGGTGATCGCCGCGCACAGCGTCTGGATGGACCGTCACGACCGCGAGACCTACGCGGCGAACGGCGTCGGCGTCGCGCACAACCCGGTGGCGAACGGCATCCTGGCGAGCGGCATCGCGCCCGTCGCGGAGCTCCGGGCCCTCGGGATCCCGGTCGGCATCGGGGTGGACGGCCCGGCGTCGAACGACTCGCAGGACTTCTTGCAGGCGATGAAGACCGCGGCGATCCTGGCCCGCATCCGCGACCTGCAGGCGACCGCGATGAGCGCGCGGGAGGCGTTCGAGATGGGCACGATCGGCGGCGCCTGCGCACTGCGGATGGAGGCGGAGATCGGCTCGCTGGAGCCCGGCAAGCGCGCCGACCTGGTCGTGTTCGACGGTGAGAGCCCGACGCTCGCGAACGTCCACGACCCGTTCCAGGCGGTCGTGTTCGTGGCCGGCAGCCGCGAGGTGAAGGACGTCTGGGTCGACGGCGAGCTGAGCCTGTCCGACTTCGAGGTCACCCGCGTCGACGTCCGGGAGGCTGTGGCCCGCGCCCGCCCGTTGGCTCGCCAGCTCGTCGAGCAGGCTGGGCTCGAGCGCCTGTCGGCGCTGACCGGCGGGCCGCTCGACGACACCGAACGGCCGTAGGCCCGGCCGACGTCAGGTCAGAGCTCGAGCACCAACCGGGGGCAGCCGGCTGCCGCGCGGGAGACGCAGACCATCATGGTGCGGTCGTCGGCCTGCTCGGCGGGGCTGAGCACGGTGTCCCGGTGGTCGACCGCACCCTCGAGGACCGGGGTCTCGCACGTGCCGCAGGTGCCCTCGCGGCAGGACGACAGGACGAAGGCGCCGGCGTCCTCCGCGACCTCGAGTAGGGACCGGTCGGCGGGGACGGTCACGGTCGTCCCGGTCAGGGTGAGCTCGACCTCGAAGGACTCCCCCGGGGCGTCCACGTCGGCGGCCGGTTCGAAGCGCTCGACGCGGACGCTGCCGGCCGGCCAGTGCGCGGCGGCGGCTTCGACGGCGTCCATGAGACCCCGCGGACCGCAGCAGTAGACGACGGCGTCCCGTGGTTCGGCGAGCAGCCCGACCACGTTCAACCGGGGTGCCTGGTCGGCCGCGGCGAGGACGACCCGGTCGGGGTGCGCGGCCACGAGCTCGTCGGCGAACGCCATCCGGTCGCGGGAGCGTCCGGCGTAGTGCAGCTCCCACGGCGTCCCGGCCTGCTCGGCGGCGGCGATCATCGCGCGGATCGGGGTGATCCCGATGCCGCCAGCGACGAAGACCGCGGGCCGGTCGGGGTCGAAGCCGAAGTGGTTGCGCGGGCCGCCGACCAGGACCTCGTCGCCGGTCCGCAGGGTGTCGTGCACGGCGACGGACCCGCCGCGACCACCGGCTTCGCGGAGGACCGCGACCCGCCAGTGCCCGTCCGGGGTGGTGGTGACGAGCGAGTACTGGCGTTCGGTGCCGGGCGTGACCTCGAGGTCCACGTGGGCCCCGGGCTCCCAGTCGGGCAGGGGAACACCGTCGACGGGGGCGAGGTCGAGCGTGACGACGTCCTCGGCCACCCGCTGTCGGTCGACGATGCGCATCCGGTGCCGGGCCTCCGCACCGTTCGTGATGCCAGGCCCGCTCATGATGCCGCTCCGGCCCGCGGGGTCTCCTTGACGACGATCATGTGGAACGCGCTGCCGTCGGCACTGCACCAGCGGTGCCCGGTGCCACCGCGGTAGTACGCCGAGTCGCCGGGCCCGAGCCGGACGACGTCCTGGCCGCGGAGGTCGAGCAGGACGTCGCCGGCGAGCACGGTGAGGAACTCGTCCTCGCGGTGCTCGAAGTACTCCCCCGGTTCGGTGTTGTCGCCCTTCCACTCGAGCGGCTCGAAGGCGTGCGGGCCGGCGTGCACGAGCAGCCGGGCCTCGCCGCTGGAGAACGGCCCGCGGGCACCCTCGCCGGAACGGAGCACCTCGGGGCGCCGGTCGTCGGGCTCGTCGCGGACCGGGGCCCCGGCGGCGAGGATGGCGACCTGCGTGGTGTCGAGCGCGGCGGCGATCTTCTCGAGCGAGACCATGCTCGCCCGCGAGTGTCCGCGCTCCACCTGGCTGAGGAACGGGTGCGACAGCCCGGTCCGTTCGGCGAGCTGCACGAGCGTCAGACGCGACGAACGGCGCAGCGCCCGGATGTGCTCGCCGACGAGACGGGCCTGCTCGTCGACGACCCGGTCGGCGACGGGCAGGTCGCGCTCGGGCAGGAGTTCGGTGTGCATCGCGCTCCGATCGTGGTCCGGACGGGCCGGGCGTTCCGTGTGGTCCATCTCGTCACAGCCGGCAACCGGAGCGAAACGGGTGGGAAACACGGCCCACCTAGCATCGTGGATGTTGATGCGATCAACATTCTCACACACGATCGAGAGGGCCCCATGGACTCGTCGCTGCCCCGCCCGATCACCCTCCTGCGGTCCGCGCTCCTGGCCGACGGCCGTCTGGTCGACGTCGCGGTCACCGGCGACACCGTCACCGAGGTCGCCCCCGCCGGCACACTCCGGGCACCGTCCGCGAGCACCCTCGAGCTCGACGGCCGCCTGCTCCTCGCCGCCCCGGCCGAACCCCACGCCCACCTCGACAAGGCCCTCAGCGCCGACCGGATCGACCCGCCGCTCGGCGACCTCGGCTCGGCCATCGCCGCCTGGGCCGCGTACGCCACGACGATGTCCGTCGACGAGATCGCCGACCGCGCCCGGACCGCGGCCCTCGCCCTGCTGTCCGCCGGCACCACCGCGGTCCGCACCCACGTCGACATCCTCAGCCACGGCGGGACCGGCACCGTCGCCGAGGCCGTCCGCGGCGCCCAGGCCCTGGTGCAGGTCCGGGACGAGCTGGCCCACCTGATGGACATCGAACTCGTCGCCCTCGCCGGCCCCCTCGCTCCCGACGAGCACGTCGAGGCGGTCCTGGACCTCGGCGTGGACCTGATCGGCGGCGCTCCGCACCTCGCCGAGGACCCCCTGGCCGACGTCGACCGGCTGCTCGCGATCGCCCGGCGCCGCGGCCTCGGGGTCGACCTGCACGCCGACGAGAGCCTTGACGGGCCGGTCACCCTCGACCACTACGCCCGGGCCGTCCGCGACTGGCCGCGCGACCGCCAGTACTCCGCTGGGCACTGCGTCCGCCTCGGCACGATGGACCCGGAGCGCCTGACCCAGGTGGTGGCCGACGTCGCCGCGGCGGACATCGGCGTCATCACCCTGCCGATCACGAACCTGTACCTGCAGGGCTGGCAGCACCCGGTCTCGACCCCGCGGGGCCTCACCGCGATCCAGGCCCTCCTCGACGCGGGCGTCCGGGTGGCGGCCGGCGCGGACAACGTCCGCGACCCGTTCAACCCGGTCGGCCGGAGCGACGCCCTCGAGACCGCGTCGCTGCTCGTGACCGCGGGTCACCTGACGCCGGACCAGGCGTACGCGATGGTGAGCGACACCGCCCGGAGCGTGATGGGCCTCCCGGCCGCCGGTCCCGTCGTCGGGGCGCGCGCCGACCTGCTCGCGATCGCTGCGACCAGCGTCACCGACGCCGTGGCGAACGCCCCCGCCGACCGCATCGTCCTGTCCCGCGGGCGACTCGTCGCCCGCACCGAGGTGCACCGCACCGTCGCCGCCCCGACCCGAGACGTACCGGCCCGAGACGTACCGGCCCGAGACGCACCGGCCCGCGCCCGCGCCCGCGTCACTGTGCCCGAGCCCGCAACCGTCCCCGTTCCCTGACCGCGCACGAGAACACGAGGTAGCCGTGACCACCACCGCACCAGCCCCCGTCACCGCGACGGACACACTGCTCGACTTCCGGAACGTCGAGATGACGTTCCCGAACGGCACCGTCGCCCTGCAGGGCGTCGACCTCACCGTGGACCGCGGCCAGTTCGTCTCGGTCGTCGGCCCGTCCGGCTGCGGCAAGTCGACGCTGCTCCGGATCGCCTCCGGGCTCGAGACCGCGTCCGACGGCACCGCCGGGGTCGCCGCCGACCGGATCGGCTACGTCTTCCAGGACGCCACGCTCCTGCCGTGGCGGAGCGTGCAGGGGAACGTCGAACTGCTCGCCGAACTCGGGCACGTCCCCAAGGCCGAGCGGGCCGCGAAGGCGAAGCACGCGATCGACCTTGTCGGCCTGAACGGCTTCGAGGCGAACCTGCCGAAGCAGCTGTCCGGCGGCATGCGGATGCGCGTCTCGCTCGCCCGGTCGCTGACCCTCGACCCGGAGCTGTTCCTGTTCGACGAGCCGTTCGGCGCCCTCGACGAGATCACCCGCGAACGCCTCAACGACGAACTGCTGCGGCTGTTCGTGGAGCAGCAGTTCGCCGGCCTGTTCATCACCCACTCGGTGTCCGAGGCCGTCTACCTGTCCACCGAGGTCATCGTCATGTCGGGCCGACCGGGCAGCATCGTCGGCCGGTTCGACGTGCCCTTCCCGATGCCCCGCGACCCGGACATCCGCTTCACCGCCGAGTTCGCCGAACTGGTCGGCGAGGTCTCGCACGCACTCCGGGAAGGACACCGCTGATGGTCACGCTGCAGGAGGTCGCCGAGGCCCGTACCGCGCGCACCGCCGCCCGCCGGTCCTCGACCCGCACCCGCCGCTCGGTCACCTGGTGGCAGCCGGTCGTCGTCCTCGCCGTGCTCGTCGCCGTCTGGTACGCCGCCGCGTACTACTACGACCACGTCCGGAGCCTGGCGTTCCTCGTGCCGTACCCGCACCTGGTGCTCACGGCGATCGTCGCCCCGACCGGGATGAACGGCGCCCCCTCGACCTTCGGCCACGACCTGTGGACGGCACTCGGACGGACCACCGTCGTGTCGCTGACCGGGCTGGCGTTCGCGATCGTCATCGGGGTCCTCTGGGCGATGGCGATGGCGCAGGCGAAGTGGCTCGAGAACTCGCTCTACCCCTACGCGGTGGTGCTGCAGTGCGTGCCGATCCTGGCGCTCGTGCCGCTGATCGGTGCCCTGTTCGGCTACGAGTTCACCAGCCGGGTCATCGTCACGGTGATGATCGCCCTGTTCCCGATGGTGTCGAACACGCTGTTCGGGCTGCAGTCCGCCGACCGGGCGCAGCACGAGCTCTTCCGGCTGCAGCGCTCCAGCCGCCTCGCCCGACTGGTGAAGCTGCAGGTCCCCGCGGCGCTGCCGTCGATCTTCGTCGGCCTGCGGACCTCGGCCGGTCTGTCGGTGATCGGCGCGATCGTCGGCGACCAGTTCTTCCAACGCGGCAACCCCGGCCTCGGCGTCCTCATCCAGGTGACGGCGTCCCGGCTGATGGGGCCCGAGCTCTACGCGACCATCATCATCGCCTCGCTCTACGGGGTCGTGGTGTTCCTGGTCTTCGGCCTGCTCGGCCGCCTGGCCGTCGGCCGCTGGCACGACTTCGGCTGACGCCCGCCCCGCTCCTCCCTTCCCACAGCACCCACCCCAGCACCACGAGACCCGCACCACGAACGGAGCCTCCATGCGCACCACCACCCGAATCGGCGCTGTCACCGCCGCCCTCACCGTCACCGCGCTCGCCCTCACCGGCTGCGCGAGCGGCTCGGCGAGCGGCAGCGGCACGACGGCCGCCAGCGCCGCCACGGCGACCGGCCCGAAGGTCGACCTGTCCGGCACCTGCCCCGCGACCGTCGTCGTGCAGACCGACTGGAACCCGGAGGGCGAGCACGGCCACCTGTACCAGATGCTCGGCCCGAACCCGACGATCGACGCCTCCGGCAAGACCGTCACCGGCGACCTGTACGCGAACGGCAAGCCGACCGGGGTGAAACTCGAGATCCGTGCGGGCGGCCCGGCCATCGGCTACTCGAAGGTCAGCTCGCAGATGTACCAGGACAAGTCGATCACCCTCGGCTACGTCTCCACCGACGAGGCCGTGCAGTTCTCCGGCAAGCTGCCCACCACCGCGGTGTTCGCCGAGAACGACCAGTCCCCGTTCGTGATCATGTACGACCCGTCGAAGTACAAGGACGTCGACAGCATCAAGGACCTCGGCAAGCAGCTCGAGAAGAAGAAAGGCGTGGTCCGGTACTTCAACGGCGCCTCGTACATGTCGTACCTGGAGTCGGCGGGCATCCTGCCGAAGAGCATCCTCGACGGCAGCTACGACGGCACCCCGGCGAAGTTCGTCTCCGCGGGCGGCAAGGACGCGCAGCAGGGCTTCGCCACCGCCGAGCCGTACATCTACCAGAACCAGGTCGCCGCGTGGGGCAAGAAGGTCGCGTACAAGCTCGTCTCGAGCACCGGCTGGAACCCGTACCCCGAGACGATGTCGGTCCGCACCGGTGAGCTGTCGAAGCTGTCGCCGTGCCTGAAGCAGCTCGTGCCCGTGATGCAGCAGGCGGACGTCGACTACCTGACTTCCCCCGGCGCCACCAACGACCTGATCACCCAGCTCGTGCAGCAGTACAACAACGGCTGGACCTACGACTCGAAGGTCGGCGCGTTCGCCGCGAAGCAGATGAAGTCGCTCGGCATCGCGACCGACGGTGACAACGGCTACGTCGGCGACCTCGACGAGAAGCGCGTCACCGACTTCATCGAGAAGGCCACCCCGGTCTTCGCCGGCGACGGCGGGGACGTGAAGTCCGGTCTGCAGGCCTCCGACCTGTACACGAACGAGTTCCTGGACAAGAAGGTCTCGCTCGGCTTCTGAGCGCGCCGGTCGGCCCAGCCGACCACCCACCGGACGGGAGGCGCGGTGCACGACCGCCCAGCGCCTCCCGTCCGCCGTTCCACCCGTCAGCAGCACCCCGTCAGGAGCCCGCAT